>JASHRP010000569.1 GCA_030037375.1 Bryobacteraceae bacterium
CCTCGTCGAGCACCCGAACCCCTGGTAGCGTGGGGCTACCGAACGTCTGGAAGGCGAATCCCTGACTGGTGCCCAGACCCACTCCTTGGCCGATGCCCAGGCCCACACCCGCGCCCAGGTCCTTCGCCATGCGCGCGAGGTCCTCGTTCACATTCTGCCCATACGCCGGCAACATCGCGGCAAACAACGCGGCGAAAGCAATCTTGTTCATAGAATCACTCCTGACCCTTTCTCAAAACGACGAAATCGAAACCAGCCGCACCGCGCGCGGCCGGCCATCCTGCCCGACCAGTACATCGGCCTCGGCCTGCCCAGCGGGATCGTCCGTGCGCATAGGCAGTCCCGCTGCGATCAGCGCGGCCACCGGAACCCGCATCCGCACCACCTCCACCCGCTCATAGGGCGCGGGCGGCAGAACGTACGGGATCGCCACGAACGGCTGTTCCGTTTGGGCAATCGGTGCTTGCTCTGCGGCCGGCTGCCGGTGCATTGCCGCCAAGATCACTACAACCGCCGCCGCAGCGCTCCCCGCTGCAGCGATCCAGAATCTGGATATCTTACGCCGCGTCACGCGATCGAACTCCGCCAGCACGGCGGACTCGATCCCCGGAGGCGCTTCGGCCTCCTCAAGCTCGGCGGCGAGCCTGCCCATCGCTTCGTCAAAACGGTTCATACCGCGCATCCTTTTCCTGTCATCTTGCTGGTCAATTTCTTTGCAAGCAGCGCCCGAGCCCGATGCAATCGCGACCTCACCGTTCCCACTGCGCATTCGGCGATCCCAGCGGCGTCTTCGTAGCTGCGCCCATCCAAATCGCACAAAACGACCACTTCGCGATAGCGCACCGGAAGAGCCGCGATGGCTTGCCGCAGCAGCTCCGTATCGGCTTCAGCCCCGCCCCGGACACTCGGCGGGGTCGGCTTGAGCATCGCTTCATCGAGCGAAACCCAGCGCTGCTGCTCGCTATAAAGCCGCTTGGTCAACTTGCGCGCAACGCCGACCAGAAACCCGCCCAGCTCACCTCGATCCGGATCGAATTCTCCCGGATGATGCATCAGCCAAACGAACGCATCTTGAGTTAGCTCGGCGGCCTTGGCCTGGTCCCCGGTCATCGCCCGGGCGAAGCGGAACACCGCGCCGTTATGCAAACGATAGACTTCGGCGAACGCATCCCGGTCGCCGGCGCGGAAGCGCCGCAACAGCTCGCGATCTCGAACCCGTTCGAACTCGAACATACCGATCTACGCGAATTGCCCTCGCGCCAGTGGTAAAGTTCCAAAAGTTTTTTGACGGATCGGAGGCCCTAACGATAGAGCTGGAACCGGCCCAGACGCCGGAGGTATTCGTCCAGGGAGGATTGGAGGATCGCGTGCGGATTGGTAATAGGAGTGTTGTCTGAGAGCCGTTTGGGCGGATTCTCAAAGTGGACCTCCATCCACGCATAGATCTGCCGCACAACTGGCAAGTCGTCGGGGTGATAGTCTTCCTGCTTGATTCCCTCGGCCAACTGCTGGAACTGCCTCCGCACGGCTTGCGGGTCCTCGTCGGAATTCAGCGCTGTTTGAACCATCAGGGTCGCCTTTAGGAGGTGCTGGCCGATGACGTTCCGATGCTCCAGCAGACGGTTGACCCACATGGGATCTCCGAATCTGGTCCCATCCTTCCAAACTGCGGCCAGGAACATCACTTCGACGGGTTGAGCGCCGGAACCGAAATCCTGAGTGATTTGCTGGTCGGGAGGAATGGGCTGGGACCTGGGCTCGATCGCGGCATCCCTGTACCCCCAACCGATTCCGTGGAGCTCTTGCGTTTTATACAGGTACGCCGTAATCGCCGAATGAGGCGAGAGGTTCCGGATGGTGAGGACCACCCGGCCATCGGCCTGCTTAAGCACGCCGGCCTCAATAGGTGCGGTCTGAGCAAGTGACGGCAGCGCGGCCGCCGTCGCGAGAAGAAGGACCGCGCGATTGAGCCAAATCCGCATGACGCCGCTCTAGCCAGCGTGCCACCACTGCGCGAGCACCGCCAGCCCCGCCAGCGCGGCGGTCTCCGCTCGCAGGATCAGTGGACCGAGCGTCACGCGCGTCCATCCAGCCGCGATGAACGATTCGCGCTCTCCATCCGTCCATCCGCCTTCCGGTCCGACCAGTAAGACTGCTGTATCTTCGGCATGACGCTCGCGCGGCAATGCGGAAATGAGAGGCACGCCTCCTGGTTCCTCATCAAAAACGAAGCGATGCGCCGCAGGATCGGCAATTACTGCGCCGAAGTGAATGGGATCGCGGACCTCCGGAAGCCGGTCGCGCCGCGATTGCTGGCTCGCTTCAAGCGCGATACGCCGCCAGCGTTCAACCCGTTTGCGCGCCGCCCGTTCGAGCCCACGCTCACTGCGCGCCGCTTCGAATGGTACGATCTCCGCGACTCCCAGCTCCGTGGCTTTCTCGACCATCCATTCGAAACGGTCGAACTTGATCAGCGCCGCATAGAGCCTAAGACGCACCGGAGAGGCCGGAACTACGATTTTTTCGACCGTCCGGAATAGAACTCGCTCCTTGCGCGCGGCTTCCACTTCAGCCAAATATACGTTCTGATTGTCGGAGATCTCGAATCGCTGCCCTTCTTCCACGCGAAGGACTCGGGTCAGATGGCGAGCGTCCTCCCCATTAATCTCCGCATGCCCGTTACGAACCTGATCCACAAAAAACCGCCGCCGCATATCTTCCGCCGTCCGATTGCTATTCTTCTCTTCA
>JASHRP010000570.1 GCA_030037375.1 Bryobacteraceae bacterium
TGTCGTGCTGGTGGGACTGGTGGCGACTTGGCCGCCGATATCGAATCGAATCCGCCAGCTTCTACATCTTGGTCCGCGCCTCCCCTCTCCCCCGAGCATCGCGACAAAGCCTCCCTTAAGTTCGGCCCACTAAATACTCCTCATATCCGGCGGTAATACCACGGCCACTTGGCTGCTGGCGAATGGGCAGGCCATCAGACTATACTTGCCCCTGTGTCCCGGAGAAGCTTCTTGGTCTCAACACGCGGCGGATTCCTGGTGGCCTTGGCCGCCTTCGCTCAGAGTCCGAATGCATCGAAGCCAGCGGTCGGCGCGGCTGCCGGAACCAAAGGTGCCACTCAAATTGAATTCGTGAAGATTCCTGCCGGCGAATTCATGATGGGCTGCCTCCCGGACGACAAGGATTGCCTGGAGGACGAGGTGCCGCGCCACAAAGTGCGACTGACCAACGGCTTCGAAATGGGTAAGTACGAAGTTACGCAGGCCCAATGGGAGGCCCTTATGGGATCGAACCCGAGCCAGACCAAGGGGCCGAACAATCCCGTGGATAGCGTCGATAAAGACGATATTCACGCCTTCCTCGAAAAACTCAACGCCCGAAACGACGGCTATAAGTACCGGCTTCCCACGGAAGCGGAGTGGGAATATGCCGCTCGTGCGGACGCCCCTGAGGTGCCTCGGGCATCGCTCGCTGACTACGCTTGGTTTGCCGGCAACTCAGGCGATGAATCGCATCCTGTCGGCTTGAAGAAACCGAATGCGTGGGGTCTTTACGACATGCTCGGCAATGTACGGGAGTGGGTCGACGATCGCGCTGCCTATTACGATTACACTCCGCTGCCGGACGTAAGCATCGATCCCAAGGGACCTCAGGGCCGTGGCGGCGGAGGCGGTGGTGGCGGCCGCGGACGCGGCGCAGCAGATGGAACGCGCCCGCCCAAAGGCTACGACGCCAAGGGAAGGCTTCTGATCAACGGCGGCGGGGCCGACGGACTTCCGCTCTTTCGCGGCGGCGGTTGGGATAATTTCGCCCCCTACGTGCGGGTATCCGCGCGTTATTACTATTACGGAACGGATTTGAAGGTCGGCGATATCGGCTTCCGCCTGGTGCGGGAAGCACAGTAGAATCTGCTAGAGGGTCCTCATGAAGAAACTGCTCTCGCTCGGCGCCAGCCTGCTCGGCGTTTGGATTCCGTTGGCCGCTCATCACTCCTTCCAGGCCGAGTACGACGATGACAAGCCCATCACTTTGAAAGGCACGGTGACGAGGGTATCGCCGGACAATCCTCACGGCTGGATTTATATGGAAGTGCCTAACGACAAGGGCAGGATCATTAGCTGGGCCGTCGAACTGCCTCCGCCGAACGTCCTGAATCGCAACGGTTTCAATACTTCCGTGTATAAGTCGATGGAGGAAGCTCACGAAGAAATCACGGTGCAGGCGTTTCTCGCGAAAGACGGTTCCAAGCACGCCTGGGCCGCCGGCTTAACGCGCAGCGATGGCAAGACAGTGATCACGCTGGGCGGACTTCCCTCGCAGCCGTTCAACTCCAAGCCCACGACCGACCGCAAGGTCAACCACTGATCCCGGTCAGTCCAACCTACTACTTCTTAGGCGCGGCCAGCTTCACGTTGTGTAGCACGTAGTCGCCGTCATACACCGTCGCGGTGATCTGGTCCCCGGCCTTCAGCTTGTTGTAGTGGGGCCTTAGCGGGGAGATGGCTGCCATATCCGCTCACTTCGGATTGATCTCTTCGGGCGGGATTGGCTTTACCGAGAGTCCGCGACACTAAACTGGAAAGCCTCCGGTGGAAGCTTAATTTCGCCCATCAACGATTCATGTTGCATTACCGCCCTGATGAAGAAAGAGCATCAGGAGCTTAGCCTGATGGAATCCCACGGTAACCTGTGCGCGTTGCTCGACGACAACCCTAGCCTCTGTTGTCTCTACAACTTCGCCAAATATCATCCGAAGGTCGTATTGGGTCCAAATTGAGCTAGCGTATTTGCTTACGTACTTCCTGGAAGGCCGCCGCCACGGCTGACAGACTATTTCGCCGCGGGGATATCCTTCGGTCCACCGGCCCACTGTCGAGCCCGAAGATCCTCACTTTGCCGTCACTCTTGGGCTGTCCCGCGGGGTTCCCCTGGCTACTGAGTCTGGTACCGCATGACTGCTTGGACCGAAGCGTCACAGGGAACGCTTGTAGTTGGTTCCACTCTTTACGAGCTCAGTAAGCTTCTCCTGACTGGCGGCCCACTCGGTGACGACGGGCAAATCCAGACATTCGGCGACGTACTGTTGTTCTCCGCGGAAAATCCGGACCTGGACGGTGCGCCTCATCTAACTCCCCCTTTTTATTTCGCCGCGGGAATCTCCTTCGGCCCGCCGTCGAGCCCGAAGATCTTCACCTTGCCGTCATTTTTGGGCTGTGCCGTATTCGGCTGCGCTACATCTGTCTGCGCCGTGTCCTTTGGGCCCATGCCGAACGCGCTCAATAATGGCGCAAGCTGCGGCGGAAGATTCGCCGATTGCGCCTGCTGTTGCGCGAGCGCCAATAGCTCAGGAGGCACTACAAAATGGACCCTGACATTCGAACCATCCTGTTTGACGCTCAGCGCCTTGCCGGCCGATCCCAAAGCGGGAAATGCTAGCGGCGCCGCCATTACCGCCTGCTGAAGGGTCTTGAACAACTCTCCCGAGGCGGCCTCGTCCGCCGCAGTCAGCGCGATGTTAAATTCCGGCGGATCGTTCAATTTGAGTCCGATCGCAACGTTTTGAAGACCTTGAAGCACGGGCAGCCCCGGCTGGCCGGATTGCTTGGCGATAAGCGCCCCGCTCACCTCGATCCAAATGTCGCTTGGATCCGGATCGGCCGCCGCGGCTGCCGGCGTGCCGCTGATCCGCTCCACGGCGCCGTCAAAGGAATCGCCTTCCCCAATCAGGATGCTGTGCGGGCCGATTGCCTTCACCTTGCTCTTGCCCGTCTTGGGAAAGAAGCCCGTGATCAGCGAAGGATCGAAGCTGCCGCTCACCAGCACCAAGGCATCGGTGTCGTTCGATCCGGGTTGGCGCGCCGAGACCGCAACCCGGTCGATGCTGCGCGCAATCGCCAAACCAAGCTCGATCTGCGCCGCATTGTCTTTGGCCTGCGCCTTAAACTGGTCGAGAGCCTTCGTGACCGCGTCGCACTTCAGCAACGCCTGCACGTCCACGGTCATCTTCACGTCGGCGTCCGGGTGGGCAAACCGCCAGTCCACCGGAGAAGATTGGGCAGTTGCATAAGAGCAAACGCCTAAAAGGAGCAGGGTGCGGATCACAAGACCCTCCTGAAGTAATTCTAATCGCGATTCCTAATTATGCATACGGGGGGAACGCCTTAGAAGGTCGGGCATCTTCCAAATTGGTGAACCGGCTGGGTTTTCGGTTAAAATTGAGCGTGATCGCTGCGGAACAACAACGGATGGCCCGGCCTCTGGCGGAGGTCGATCCGGAGATTTTTGAGCAGATTCGCGCCGAAACGGAACGTCAGAACTCTCACCTGGAGTTAATCGCCAGTGAGAACTTCACTTCCGAAGCGGTCCTGGAAGCCGCGGGCAGCGTCTTCACCAACAAATACGCCGAGGGCTATCCCGGAAAGCGCTACTACGGCGGGTGCGAGAACACCGACATCGTCGAGAACCTCGCGCGCGACCGCGCCAAAAAACTTTTCGGAGCCGAGTATGTGAACGTCCAGCCCCACTCAGGCTCCCAAGCAAATCAAGCCGCCTATGCCGCCGTTCTGAATCCGGGCGACGTTGTTCTCGGCATGAACCTGGCCCATGGCGGTCACTTGACTCATGGGCATCAGCTCAATTTCTCCGGCAAAACGTACACGATCGTCCCTTATGGCGTGCGGCGCGAGGATGAGCGGATCGACTACGATGAGCTCGCCCGCTTGGCGGAACAGCACCGCCCCAAGCTGATCATCGCCGGAGGCAGCGCCTATCCGCGCTTCCTCGAATTTCCGCGCTTCCGCCAGATCGCCGATAGCGTCGGCGCACTTTTTCTGGTGGACATGGCGCACTTTTCCGGGCTCGTCGCCGCCGGATTGCATCCCAATCCTTGTGAGCATGCCGATATCGTCACTTCCACTACTCACAAGACCCTCCGTGGCCCCCGCAGCGGCATGATCCTTGCCAGAGAGAAATACGCGGCCGCGATCGACCGGAGCGTCTTTCCAGGCATTCAGGGTGGTCCGCTGGTGCATATCCTGGCCGCGAAGGCGGTATGCTTCAAGCAAGCAATGACACCTGAATTCGTGGCTTACTCGCGTCAGGTGCTCGCGAATGCCACTATGCTTGCGCGCGTGCTTACGGAATCGGGTTGCCGCGTCATTTCCGGCGGCACCGATACGCATCTCATGCTGGTGGACGTTTTTGCCAAAGGCGTTCGCGGCAAAGAAGCGGAGAGCGCGTTGGACCGCGCCTACATCACGGCCAACAAGAACGCCATCCCCTTCGACGTGAATCCTCCTCTCAACCCGAGCGGCATGCGCTTCGGCAGTCCCGCCGTCACCACGCGAGGTTTCGGCGAAGCGGAGATGCGCGAGGTCGGCGAGCTTATCGTGCGCGTGATCGAGAACGCTTCCAATCAGAGTGTTCTCGCCGAAGTGCGCCAAAAAGTCGGAGTGCTGACCGAGCGTTTCCCGCTTTACGCCTGGAAATTGGCCCAGACCGTTGTCCGCTAACCGGAAGTTTTCCTAATGCAGTTTCACGCTGTAATCGATGTCCGCAGGTGGAACGACTTCGGCATTGGCACCTACATCCGCAATCTGGTGACCGCGCTGGCCAGGCAGGACCGGGTAAATCGCTACACCCTGGTCACCCGTCCAGAAGACCAGCAGGCAATTTCCAAGCTGGCGGAGAATTTTGCGGCAGCTTCTTACGCGCGCCCCGACACGGAAATCCCCCATAACATCACATTCCCGCTGTTCTTGCGCCGTTTTCGCGCGGATCTCTACCACATTCCGCTGAATTCGGTGGCGTACTGGATGCCCCGGCCTTACGTGGTCACGATCCACGACATGAGCAGTTTGCTGTTTCCCGCCCGCAGCGACTTGCGCAGTACCCTTCATGAGGAGCGCTACCGCCGCGGCGCCTTGCGGGCAGCCAAAGTGATCGCCGTATCCCATTCCACGCGCCGTGATCTGGAATCCGTTCTGCCGATTTCGCCCGATCGAATTCGTACCATTTACAGCGCTCCGGATCCCTCGTTTACGGGCAATCACATCGATCCCTCCCATGAGCAGCAAGTGCTGGAGCGTTATTCCATTCGCTGGCCCTTCATCCTCTACGCCGGCACGGTTCGTCCGCAGAAAAACGTGCCGCGCCTGGTGGAGGCTTTTGCCGTCCTTCGCGGCGAGTTCGAAAGCCATCCCGAGTATCGCGACTTGCGGTTAGTGATCATCGGAGACGAGCTTTCGCGGAATTCGTCCGTCCGCCGCGCCGTTGTCGCCACGCGAGTGGAACCCTTCGTACGTTTTCTTGGATTTGTTCCATTGGAGACTCTGAGGGTCTTCTATCGCGCCGCGACGATATTTGCTTTTCCTTCGCTATACGAAGGCTTCGGATTGGCGCCGCTGGAAGCGATGGCCTGCGGGACCCCCGTGGTCGCTTCGAATCTTCCTCCGCTCGTGGAAGCCGTCGGCGACGCGGCGGAACTCGTCATTCCCGATAATGTTTTCGATATCGCCAGGGGCTTGCGTGAATTACTTCTCGATCGAGAACGCCGGGAACGCCTGTCCTCGGCTGGCATACAGCATGCCGGGCGCTTCAATTGGAACGACACGGCCCGGGACGTTCTGGCGGTTTATTCGGAAATAATCAACGAATTCCGAAATATTGTTTGACTCCAATCAGGATTCGGATGTACTATACACCATATTGGCGGTAATAGTACTGCTGCGGACCTGTCCTTAAAGCTCCCGGGGACGGTATGAGTATCCACAGGAGGATCGATGGAGTGGACAAGGTCGGAAACATTGGCGCTTGCCATGCACAACTGTACGCATTGCCACGGTTCTGGATTGCGTCTGGGAAGGAAAGGCGCGCTCGCGCCCTGTAACTGCGTATTACGCGCGATCTTTCGCGCCTGCTATTCGCGCTTCGTGCGCTGCGTAACGCAGGAGAAGCATTTGAGCAAGATCGGGTTGGAACCGCATGCGGGGAGGCAAAGACCTTCAACATGGGGCAGAAAGGACGAGGAGTATATCGCTGACTTCTGCCTTGTCGCCCGGCGAGGGCTTGATGATTTTGAGTACAAGCTCTTCCGATACCATTTTTTGCTGGGAGCCGACTGGAAGCTATGCTGCCGCCGGCTGGGTATCGCGCGAGGCAATTTCTTCCATGCCGTCTATCGGATTGAGCAGAAACTCGGCCGCATCTTCCGCGAATTACAGCCGTATTCTCTCTATCCCGTGGACGAATACTTTCACGGCCCCGCCCGGCCCTGGCCCAGAACCCCGGTCACGGCGCCCGGTCCTTCGAAGGTGCCGTCGCGCCTCCGCTTTCCCGCGGTAGGGAAGACGGCCTAGCTTAGTCTAGTTCAGCTAAGCGATAGCTAGCCGCGCCGCGATTCGAAAAAGCTCCGAATCAACTCCGAGCATTCCGCCCCCCGGACGCCTTCCACGATTTCGACGCGATGATTAAGCAGATCGGAATCCGCGAGCGAAAATTTGCTGCGCACGCCGCCAAATCGCAGGTCGCGTGCGCCGAACACAAGCCGGGCAATTCGGGCGGCCACTAGCGCTCCGGCGCACATGACACACGGCTCGAGAGTCGTGTACATCGTCGCGCCTTCCAGACGATAGTTTCGAATCGTTGCCGCGGCGTCACGCAACGCGAGAATCTCCGCGTGCGCGGTTGGATCGTTCAAGGAGATCGGCGAGTTGCGCCCGCGCCCAATGATCTTGCCGCCTAGAGCGACAACCGCTCCAATCGGAACTTCTGCGGCGCTCGCCGCTTCGCGGGCAAGCTCAAGCGCCTGAAGAAGAAAAAAATCATCGTCCGAAGGCACTCGAAATTACGCGAAAAGCTCGGCGAGGGGAACTTCGATTATGGGATTGCCTGTCTTTAATACACCGTTTTTTATTTCCCGTAGACCTTCTGCCGCGGTAGCCGTGTAGGCTTCCTTTGTCTCGGGGTCCAGCACCCAAACATACGCGACCCCTATCGCCAGATACTCGTTGACTCGCTTCTGAACGCGGCTCATGCGGTCCTCGGGCGAGAGTACTTCAATGCAGATGAAAGGCGGCGTGATCAGGACTTGCTCCTCAGTATCCCCGAGGATAACGCAGACATCCGGGATGCGAAAACGGGTGGCTCCCGTTCGCATACGGGTCTCGGTGAGGACTGTGATATTCCACTGCTTGCGTCTCACGAAGAAGTACGACGTGATCGCAGCTTGCAGCCATCCGTGGTCTCGTGTTCCCAAGTTCCTCTCGACGACCTCCCCGTCCACGTAATCGCAATCGGGACGATAGCTCGTCGCGAGGTACTGTTCCACGGAAATCGGCGTCCGGGTGTGTACGGCTGACATCTTATGAGAACACCTCGTCGAGGCGAATTTCGATTATTGGGCCTTCCGTGGTCAACGTGCCTTTCGCTTCGATCAAGCCTTCGGCAGTGGCCGTGTAGGAGAGCTTGCTTTCCGGGTCGAACACCCAGACATACGGAACGCCCATTGCGAGATAGTCCTTCACTCGGACCAGCACGCGGCTCATGCGGTCTTCGGACGAGAGCACTTCGATGCAGATGAACGGCGGCTTGGTGAGGACTTTTTCGCCGGGCTCCGCGAGTACAACGCAGACATCCGGAATCCGGAAGCGCGTTGGTTTCACTTGCACCCGTTGCTCGCCGACGGCGATGATCCCCTGCTTTTCGTAGCGAGTGACCAAGTACACCAGGAGCTTAGTTTGTAGTCTGCTATGATCCCATTCACCCAAGGTCCTCTCGACGACCTCCCCGTCCACGTAATCGCAGTCCGGACGATAGCTCGTCCTGAGATACTCTTCCACGGAGATCAGCGTCCGGGCAGACATGTTCTTATTTGACCACTATGTTCACGATCTTGCCGGGTACGACAATCACCTTCACCACTTGCTTGCCGGCAAGAAACGCCTGTACGCTCAGGTCAACAAGGGCTGCCCGTTCGAGATCCGCATCCGAGGCATCCAGCGGCACGCGAATCCGCCCCCGGACTCGCCCGTTCACTTGCAATACAATCTCCGCGTCTTCTTCTTTAGCGAGTTCCTCGTCAAAAACAGGCCACGGCTGGCGGAACACCGGCCCACTTCCGCCGATCGCTTCCCACATCTCTTGCGCAGCGTACGGCGCAAATGGCCCGAGCAACAAGACCACAGCCGGAAGAATCTGACCGAG
>JASHRP010000571.1 GCA_030037375.1 Bryobacteraceae bacterium
AAATGGGAGTCGATCTTCAAAGATCCGATGACCACGGCCGCGGCCATCGACCGCCTGGTGCATCACAGCGTGATCGTTGAACTCAACGTCGCCAGTTATCGCGTCGAACAGGCCAAACGAAAGAAGGCCGACGAATGAAAAGGAAAATACCTTTGTTTGATTGGAGGCTCCGCCTCCAAACCTCCGGGATTTACCGCCTTCCTGCTATCCCAGGAAGGTGGGGCGGCAAGCCGCCCCTGCCTGGTCTAGCCCCGGAGTCAGCGCTCAGGTTGCGTCCCCGCAGAGCCTCTGCTCCGGTCAGCACCAGTCTAGGAGGTCAGTTGTGGTTTGCCAATAGAGTAGTTGTCGCCGATCGGGAAGAATAGTTGTCGTTGACTGGGAAAAATAGTTGACGCCGGACAGGTCGACCACCCTTGGTCGAGTCCGGGGCTCTTTTCTACCCCATCTTTCACATGCAGCGTGGTAATCCTCCAGCCATCGCCTGTCCATCGCCTCCGCACAATTCGCTTGCATTTTCTCCGAGGTGGAGTGATCCATGTCGTGACCGCGGTGATCACCGCGCAAGGAGAAAATATGAACTCGACAACTACCGAAGAAAACGCAAATGCCGCCGCGCCGGCCGCGGGCGAGCAGCCCAAGGTGGCGAAAAAGGCCGTACGTTCGATACGTCGCGCGCCCGTTGCGCCCCAGAAGGGAAAGGCGGGCAAGAAGGCTGCCCCGGCCCGGAAAGCGCCCAAAGGCGCTAAGAAAGCCAAAAGTGGGAAACCCATTGGAGCCGCGCGGGGCGGCAGCAAAACGGCCAAGGTCCTGGACCTGCTAAGGCGCAAGGGCGGCGTCACCGCCAAAGAATTACTCAAAGCCACGGGCTGGCAGCCGCACAGTGTCCGCGGGTTCCTCTCGGGCACCGTGGGGAAGAAGATGGGCCTCACGGTCACATCGACAAAGGGCGAGGACGGCACGCGCATTTACTCAATCGAAGCCTGAAGCTTCGCGATTTCGAATCGAGAACGCGCCGCCGGATTTCATTCCTGGCGGCGTTGCTCGTTCTGGAGGATGCGCAGGTCCGCCGACCAGCCGGAAAGTGCCAGCATCAACCCGCGACGTCCAGGTTGGGAAAACGGTGTTCGATTGAAAATAAACACTATCGTGTCTTTGGGCGCTTTGTTTTGCGATGAAGTCCCAAGCAGTTTTCAATCTGATCTCTCTGCGATCCTTAATGGAGATCAAACCGGAGAGTTTGTACGAAAAGACGCGAGGTCCGCTCGCAACCCTGGGGTTAAACGCGCCCCGCCGGAGCCTTTCACATCCAACCAGAGAGAACGGACGGACACGCGGAATGTTCGGAATGTTGCGGATACGGGCGAGGGCGACGTCGTGAGCTGCTGTCAACGAAAGGAAACCCCAAATTTAGGGCACGAGGACGGTGGCTCCCCAGAAAGCGTGGTTTCCAACCACCTCTCCATTTGCTAAGTGATTGACTCTATGTCGTTGGTGTGTCGAAATCGGCTGCCGTGACCTGCATCGCGTCCGCAAAAGGGGCTACACTTCTTACGTCGGGGCGGGGCGATTTGAACGCCCGACCCCCTGCGCCCAAGGCGGTTGGTGGATGTCTCTTAGAAAGCGCCCGTTTTCAACGCATTCCGTTTCAGGAAGATCCGGGCCGCTTGTTGAACGTTGTTGAACATCGTTGAGCCCCGGGAATCGCGCATCCTCAAAATCATCTACGTCTTGAGCCAACGAGCCAACGGCTCCCGCACACCCAGTTTCGGTGCGACGATGGCTGAGCCGTAATTGGTCGACTTTCCCGAAAATGTTTTTTGTCAGGTCGGGATCAATCGGTTGTCTCGCATCCCGCACTCCCAATATCGTTCTGCGGCGCCGGGTTTAGCCCCGCTTTCAGCGCAAAGCGTTTGGTCAACAGCACTTCTGCGGCTGATTCCGCGGACGCCTTCACCAACGACCCCATCTTGGGATGATTGGGGATGATGTCGGGAGGCAGGCCGTGCGACTCGAGGGCCGCCGTCATCACCGGTCCGACGGACGCGATCACGACGTGGGTTCGAAGACGCTCGATAACCTCGGGTTCGAGACACAGGTCTCGCGCGACTTCCAGCAAGTGATCCAGTTGAATGGATGACGTGAATAACGCGACGTCAACGTCGCCGGCGGCCAGCCGCCGCGCCGCTTCACGCAAGGGTTCAACGTCCTCCGGCAGCTCCCAGCGGTAAATAGCGATCGGCGTGACGGTGGCGCCGAGAGCTCTCAGCGCCGCGT
Source organism: Bryobacteraceae bacterium (assembly GCA_030037375.1). Lineage (GTDB taxonomy): Bacteria > Acidobacteriota > Terriglobia > Bryobacterales > Bryobacteraceae > Palsa-187. The sequence goes on from JASHRP010000571.1 coordinate 2,275, forward strand.
TCATTTCAAGATTCGGCCGGCCGTACTCCTGCACGGCGATTCGCCGCTCCGGTCGCGCCTCGACCGCTTCGACGATCTCTTTCCACGTATTCGGCTCCGGCACTACGACCGCAACAGGAACGTTCAGTGATCGCAGGAGTGGTATTGGCTTGGGTCCCCGTGAGACAATCGCCACCCGGCGCAATGCCGCTGCGAAACGCTCGACTGGCATGTGCGCGACGACGAGATCGCGCAGGAACGTGAGTCCCGCGCCAGTCATGCAAATCAGCAGATTGAATTCGTCCGCCTCAAGGCGGCCGATGAAGCGGAGGGCTTCGCCGTGGTCGTCGAGCGGGCGCTCCTGAACAGAAGGCGCAACCAGAGCGTTGCCGCCGAGCCGAAGGATCATCCCTTCCATCTCCTTGGCCCGGCGGCTCTCCAAACTCAGCACACGAAGTCCCGCGAAGGACATCTACGAAATAGGTCTCCTCCTACCCAGTGTTACATCGACTGTCCGATCAAAACCGGCACATGAATTCGACGTACCCGAATTGGCCGTCCTTTCCTTTCGGGTAAATCTCTTCCATCGCCGCAAGGCCCTGCGTGTAGCCAAGATATGCGGTCGTGGTAATTCTGCGCGTGGCGCGATACTCCACGCTGGTGTCGTAAAGATTGCCCAGTGAACGCCGGCCTGAGGTCGAACGGCCGGTGTAACCGAACGTCCACGGCTGATACGCGCCCCCGCCGCTGTACCACAGATCGTTGCGATTGCTGAGACGGAGCGCATGGAACTCGCTCGAAACCGTGACTTTCGAATGCGGCCGCAGGATGAGACTTCCGAATCCGTCCTCGGTGTTCATCATGTTGAAGAACGGGAATCGGGCGTAAGGACGCGGAGTGGGCAGCACCTGAAAAAATGTCTCATGCTTGTTGTCATTCGGATTCCCGTCACCCGAACCGTACGTGAATCCTCCACGAATCCACGGCCTGACGCGCGGAATAATGTTCGGCTGATATCCGCCTTCCAAATCCCACGCATAGGCGAGATCCTGTTGCACGCCCCATCGTCCAGTCTGGATCGCGCCCCATGCTAGCGCGTCGAGCGTTCCGGCCGCTGTCGTCAACGCATGCAGCGTGTGTCCGCCGAACGTGTTGAGTAGGATATTTTCCGTATCGCCCTTCTTGACCGCTGTCGGGCGATTGTCAGTCTTCAGGATGTGGCGGAAATCATCGTACTCCAGCACGAACAGCCGAGAGTCCGCAGAATGCCGCCCCTTGCCCCATTCGTGCGTGTACGCGGCGTAGCCGAATCCGATTCGATTCCACCCCCAGCCATCGGTCTGAAACACGCCTCGAGTGGGCACCGCGGAGATGAACGTGAAGTCGTTCGACCCTCCTGCGAGCGAGTAGTGCAAGCCGTCAAAGCTGCGCCCCACATCGGAGAACCCGAAATCGCCGAGCAAGCGCTGAGAGACGCGATCGCGCTTCAACGTGGCGAGCGTCGCACTCTTCGGAGCTAACTCACTTCCATCCAGGAATGTGAAACGACCGATCTGCAGTGTCTGCCCCTCCACACCGCCGAGTTTCCTGAGCCGAACATACAGTTGCTTCGGAAAGAACCCGGCAGTGTTCTGATGATTGTCGTTCGCGCCGTAGTAATTGGATCCAAGACCGAGCGTGCCCTGCGGAGCGGCATCCGTTGCGCCGGTAGGGAGGCCAAGAAGAAACGGCACTGCGAACTCGGCGTCCCAGTCCCAACTCTGGAGACGCTCCGCAAAATTCAAGCGCAGCAAGTTGCCTGAATACTCGTACTGATTCTCGCCGCTCGCCGGTTGGAACCAATTCCACACATACAGACGGGATCTTAGCGAACCGGTGACAGCGACATCTCCGATCTTAAAGAGCGGATCCGGCGCGCCCCCAGCCGCTGCAGGCGCTGGATTGGCGGGTGACGGCGTCGTGGAAGGTGCGGCTGTGGATGTCGAGTCGGGCGTAGAGTCCGACGGCACCTCGGCTCGCACAAAGGCCGCAATAACAAAGCAGGAGAAGATGAGCTTTCGCATGATCAGTCTCCCGCCGCCGCCGTCGCGGCAACCAATCCCGCCATCCGCGCCTCAATCTCTTCCCGGGCGGATCTTTCATCGGTCTCGGAGAACCGGACCGCAAGCGTGAGCGTCGAAACAGCGGTCACGGTGATCCCAAGAATCAGCAGGGCCCCCGGCCACGTCAGGCTCGCGGTCTTAAACAGGAATCCAGCGAGCACCGCGCCGACATTGCCCCCGGCGCCAACGATCCCGGCCACAGCTCCCAATGCGCGCTTGTTCACGAACGGCACAACCGAGTACGTCGCACCATTGGACATCTTCACGAACAGCCCAGTCAGCATCATTGAGCCGATCGCCAGCGGCAGCACTCGCATGCGTGAGAAGAGGATCAGCGCGAGGCCTTCGCCGAGAATCGTGCAGCCGAGTAGGGTCACGCGGCCTTGCAATCCCCAGCGCTCATTGCAACGGTCGCTGACGATGCCGCCGAGGGCTCGTGCAAACAGGTTCATCATCCCGAACGACGCGGCGACGAATCCGGCGGCGGTCAACGCCAGATGGAAATAATCGGAGAAATACAGAGCCGCGATGTTGTCGACGGTCAGCTCCATGCCGAAACATGAGGCATAGATCACGAACAGCGCCCATACGCGCGGGTCGGCGGCGGCCTCTTTGAATCCGCCGCTGCGTGTGCGCGGAGCGATCTCGCCGCGCGCTCGAGCCTCCTCCAGGCTTCCGGCCGGGGTGTCTTGCGTGAGCATCCGATAGGCGATGCCGCAAAGGAACATCGCGACGCCCGGCACGAACATCGCCATGCGCCAGCCCCACCATGCTCCTGCTCCCAAGCTCAAGAACGCGCTGAATAGCAACGGCATCACGAACTGCGTCACACCGCCGCTGAGGTTGCCCCATCCGGCCGCGGCCGCGTTCGCCGTTCCCACGACGTTCGGCGCAAACATCACCGAGGTGTGATACTGCGTGACCACGAAGGACGAGCCAATGATCCCGATGGTCAAGCGGAAGATCAGGAACGTGGCGTAGTCGTGAGAGAGTCCGATTCCCATCACCGGCAGCGAACCCAGCATCAATAGCCACGAATGGGCTTTGCGAGGCCCGATGCGGTCGCAGAGCCACCCCATGATCATCCGGCCGAACACGGCCAGCGCCACGGAGGCGATTATGGAATTTCCCGTTTGCGCCTTGGTCAGATGCAACTCATCGCGGATCACCGCCATCAGCGGAGCTACGCCGAACCAGCTAAAGAAACACAGAAAGAATGCGAGCCACGCCATGTGAAACGCACGCATAGGCGGGCTCGAAAGGTCCGTCAAGCGAATCGACGTCGCTTTGTTGGGAAGGTTCATCAGAGTCTCCTCGAGTTGTCATCCGATTCCTGTGAAGCTGGCTCCAACTTGGAGACACCTCCAGCACTCGGGATACCCGTTCGCATCCGCAAAGCCGATGATGATTTGCCTCGACGCTGAGGCGGGAAATTTCTACTACCTACGCCGCGGCGTTCTCTGCCGCTGTTTCTCGAGCCTCGACGCGCTGAGCCGCGGCCATGTCTACCAGGACGACGCCGTGTTCTACGCGGGTTGGGAACGTCGCGACGCACGCGGGAAGCGAAGCTCGAATGGCCGCTCCGCTGTCCAGATCGAATCTCCAGCCGTGCAGCGGACAGACCACCGTCGTACCCGAGACAATGCCGTCGCACAAGGGGCCGCCTTTATGCGGGCACTGATTCTCAATGGTCACGAAGCGATCCCTCAGATTGAAGATCGCGACCTCGATACCCTGGAGCGTGACAGCGCGCCCTTCCAGTGGAGGAATGTTCTCCACTTGTGTCACACGAGTCCATTTGTATTCGCGGTTCATACCAGGGCCTTCTCCATCGGCTGGATCTGAACGAATTGAGTCGGATTCACCGGCGCTTCGCGTTCCAGCCATGCATCTTTCGATACCGCTTTCGACCGCTGCAACCGGTCGAGCAAGCCATGCTTCTCAGGCTCGGGCGCATACACGGTTTCTTTGCGGATTTTCTCGATTCCCAGGCGCTCCACGAAGTCGTAAGTGCGCTCCAGATAATTGGCGTTCTCCCGATAGTACTGGAAGAACAGCTCGCAGGCTTCCAGCGCTTGCGCCGTGGTCTCGACGGTGATCAACAAGTCTGCCTTACGAACCGATTTGCCTGCCGCGCCTCCCACCACAACCTGCCAGCTCCCTTCCTGGCCCACCATGCCGATGTCTTTGACCGTGGCTTCGGCGCAATTGCGGGGACAGCCAACCACGCCCATCTTCACCTTGTGCGGCGTAAACAAATTTTCTAGTCTGCGTTCCAGCTCGATTCCGGCACTGGTCGAATCCTGCGTGCCGAAGCGGCAGAACTCGGTTCCGACGCATGTCTTCACCATGCGGACGCCTTTGGTGTACGCTTGCCCCGAAGGCATCCCGAGATCGGCCCACACCTTGGGCAGATCCGCCTTCTTTACGCCGAGCAGATCCAGGCGCTGGCTGCCGGTTACCTTCACCATGCGGACGTTGTATTTTTCGGCTACATCCGCGATGCGCCGTAGCTCGTCCGGCGACGTGACACCGCCGCGCATCCGAGGCACCACGGAAAACGTACCGTCCTTTTGGATGTTGGCGTGAACCCGATCATTGATAAATCGCGCGGAGCGATCTTCGTCATGCCCGCCGCACCACAACATATCGAGCATGTAGCTCAACGCCGGCTTGCAGACCTCGCAGCCCTTGCGATTGCCGTAGACGTTCAGCACTTCCTGCACGGACTTCAACTGCTGTCCCTTGACGATGTCCCGGAGCTGCTCGTAGGAGAACGGAACACACGCGCACAGCGTGGTTCGTGTCTCTTCCTGGAAATCCGGGGCGACGGCCCTGAGAAGCTGCTCGCACAGGCCGGTGCAGCTTCCACAGCTTGTTGAGGCGCGCGTGCAGCGCTTTAGTTCGCTGAGGGTGGTGATTCCGTTCTCGTGGATTGCGCCGATAATCGCGCCTTTGGTGACGCCGTTGCAGCCGCAGATGACCTCGCTTTCGGGCATCGCCGCGACTTCGAGTCCGGGGTCCTCAACCGGGGGCGGAAACAGCAGAAGCTTCCGCTGTGAGCTGAGGTCCGTCTCCTGCCGCAGCCACTCCGTATAGCGCCGCTCGTCCGACGTATCGCCGACCAGGATCACGCCACGCAGTTGATTGTTCTTGAGGAAGATTCGCTTGTAGATCCCGAGGGCCGGATCTTCGTAGCGGACCGTCTCGATTCCAGCCTCAGATTCGTCGATCGACCCGGCTGAGAAGATATCGACGCCCATGATCTTCAACTTTGTGGCAGAGTTTGCTCCCGTAAAGCTGATCGCGCGACTTCCGGTAATCGACGAAGCCAGAACCTTCGCTTGCTCCATAAGCGGAGCCACCAGCCCAAACGTCTGCCCGCGATGTTCCGTGCACTCGCCCACTGCGTGTACACGCGAATCGGAGGTCTCCATGTAGTCATTGACCACGATTCCACGCCGCACTTCGAGTTCGGCCTTCCGAGCCAAGTCTGCGTTTGGCTTGATGCCGGCCGCGATCACCACCAGATCCGCTTCCAGTTCCTCGCCGGTCGAAAAGCGCAATCCTTCGACGCGTCCATTGCCAAGCAGCGCTTGAGTCTGCTTTGGAAGCACAACTCGGATACCTAGGTTCTCGATTTTTCGCAGCAAATAAGATCCGCCGTCGCGATCGAGTTGACGCTCCATCAGCGTTTCCATTAGATGGACGACGCTCACTTCGCATCCGCGCAACTGGAGCCCGCGAGCCGCTTCCAATCCCAGCAGTCCGCCGCCGATCACCACTGCCTTGCAACCCTTGCGCGATTTGTCCAGCAAAGCGCGCGTGTCATCCAGGGTCCGGAACACATGGACATTTTTCTTGTCCACCCCCGGAATCTGGGGGATGAATGCCCTGCTTCCTGTGGCAAGAATCAGCTCGTCGAAATGCGTGGCTGTTCCCGCGTCGTCCTTTACGATTCGGCTTGCCCGATCGATCTCCACGACCCGCACACCCAATCTTGCGCGGATTCCGTTGTCGCGGTACCAATCGATATCGTTCAGCACGATGTCGTCCGCCGACTTCTCTCCGGCAAGCACCGATGACAGAAGAATGCGGTTGTAATTGACGTGAGGCTCATCGCCGAAGATAGTGATCTCGAAGTCGTGCTTGCGCTTTAGGATCTGCTCGACGCAGGCCACGCCAGCCATCCCGTTGCCCACCACAACCAGTTGCCGCATAGTTTACGCGCTCGCCGCTCCGGTATTGACAATCTCCGAGGCAAGTGGGGCCAGAGCGGCCACAACTTCACTGACGATCTCCTCGCTCACTTGCAAGGCTCGAAGCGTTGCCACAAGATGCCCGGCCACGGTATCGAAGTGACGCTGCTCAATTGAGAACCGTGCATGCGCCTTCTGCATCGATGCGCCCGTGTATTTGCGGGGACCTCCCATTGCCTGACTCAAGAACGCGAACTGATGACCCTTCAATCGAACCATGTCCGTCTTTTCGAACAACGGCGCCAGCATCGGGTCTGATAAGACACGAACATAGAAGTCATCCACGGCGGCCTTCACAGCGGGCTCGCCACCGATTCGTTCGTACAACGTCATTTCAAAGCTCCTTTCGCCCGTTGCGTGAGCTCGGCACCACCCGCACGGCGCATTGCTTGTAATTCGGTTCGCGTGAAATGGGATCGAACGCGCTCTGCGTTACTTCATTCACGTTGGTCTCGAAGAAGTGGAACGGCATGAAGACCTGGCCGGGCGCGATGATTTCGGTCAAGCGCAGTTCCACACCGCGCACCCGGCCGCGTTGTGAGACCACGTCCACGGAATCGTGGCTGCGCAACCCCAGCATCTTCGCGTCACGCGGATTCATCTCCAGCCACGCTCTTGGAGAAAGCCGTTCGAGAATTGGCACCTCGCGGGTCTTTGTCCGCGTGTGCCAATGTTCCACAGTACGGCCAGTGTTGAGAACGAACGGATGCGACGCAGTCGGTTGCTCAGGGAACGGCTGCCAATCCGCGCGGATCAGATTCGCGCGCCCATCGCCCGTGGGAAATTTCCCGTCGGCATATAGGCGCGGTGCCGGCGCTTCGTTTTCGCGGCACGGCCACTGAGTGGCTCCCCCATTTCCGAGCGACTCATAAGTGATTCCGGAGTAGTCGCATAAACGGCCTTTCGAAACCCGTCGCCACTCATTGAACGCGTCTTCGACTTTCGTCCAGCCCGGAAAGAGCCCTTCCTTGCATCCGAGCTTTTCGGCCGCTCCCAGAAAAATGTCGAAGTCCGAGCGAGCCTCACCCGGCGGCTCGACCGCCTTGTTCACCTTGCTCACGCGACGTTCGGAATTGGTATAGGTCCCTTCCTTTTCTCCCCAAATCGCCGCAGGGAGCACCAAGTCCGCCAGCTCCGTCGTTGGCGTTGGATGAAACCCATCCTGCACGACAAGAAAATCGAGGTTCGAAAGCGCCTGCCGGAGCACATCCTGGTTTGGGAATGAAACCAGCGGATTGGTCGCGATGATCCACAGCGCGCGAATCCTTTTCCCGACCGCGGCTTCGACGATGTCCGGATACGCGAGACCGCGGTTGACCGGAAGCCGTGATTCATCGATGTTCCAGAGTGCGGCCAGTTCCGCCCGATCCTCAGATGAATCGAACTTGCGATACCCGGGCATGCTTGAGGTAAAGCCGGCTTCCCGAGTTCCCATCGCGTTACATTGGCCGGTGATCGAAAACGGCGACGCGCCCGCTCGGCCGATGTTGCCTGTCAACAGCGCCAAGTTGCAAAGCGCGCTCACTGTCACCGCGCCCAGGGTACTGTGATTCACGCCCATCGTCCATCCGATGAAGCCGGCCTTTGCTCGGCCATACAGGAACGCAGTCTTGTAAAGCTGCTCTTCGCTCAACCCGGTGATTTCGGTCACGCGAGCCGGTGTGTAGCCATCGAGGAACCGAACCAGTTCGTCAAACCCGTTCGTGTGGCTGGCGACGAAATCCCGGTCGATCAAGCCATGGCGAATCAGTATGTGCGCGATTCCATTCGCCAAGGCCAGATCCGACCGAGGCTTTAGC
>JASHRP010000572.1 GCA_030037375.1 Bryobacteraceae bacterium
CCGCGACACCAGATCCGTGGTCTCTTCGACCACCTGCTCCGGATCGAGCGCGTTCCACTTGCGGCCGTAGACTCCGTCGTTGGTGCAGTAGCCGCAGTTGTAAGGGCAAGCCAGGCTCGACGTATACATCGCCCAGCGCCGGCCGCAGACCCGTTCGTAAGCGTCGAAATCAGCCAGATGGTAGGCCTTCGGCGGCAGCTCGCGAATCGGCTTCAAGGCGCGCGGAGGGTTGAAAACCAGACGGCCGTCTTCCTTGTATCCAACCCCCTCCACGCCGTGCAGGGATTCACCCGCCGCGATTCGCTCGACAATTTCGAGCATCGCGTGCTCGCCCTGCCCTTTTACCACCACGTCCACGTACTCTGCCGCCAGCGTTTGATCCGGAAGTAAGGATGGATGCCACCCGCCTAGGATCACCGGCTTCTCGGGGTAAAGCTTCTTGGCATCCCGCGCGATCTGGACCGTCTCCTTGATCATCGGCCCAGTCACCAGCGAGACGGCCAGGCACAATGCGTCGTCGAGTTCCTCCAGCACTCGCTTTCGGAAATTGGGCGTGATGGTCGAATCGACAATCCGGACCTGGTAACCGGCCCGCAGCAGCGGCGTGGAAACTGCCAGAATCCCCAGCGGAGCCGTCGCCTCCTGGCTCGAAAACGCTGGGAAAAAGAAGACTATTTTCTTGGACCGCATCGTGTCTCAACTGGCGGTGCTTGGGGAGGCGGCACTTCCCGGCATTCGCTTCGACTGCTTAGACTTCGGCGACCCGCGGCAGGGAACAAGATGGCCGCCGGGCCGTTCCACGGCAGGCCGGAAGCGGTCTAAACAATCGAGCCGGATACGTGACACCCGCCGCCGAACAAGTCCTGGCGCTCAGACGCGCCGCCCAGCCCCGATCGACCGAAACTCTGGACAGGCTGGGCGTGTTCTATAGAGTCGAACCCCTAATCGCAGCCTTGGTGCTGCTGGCACTCTCGCCGCTGATGCTGGCCGTTGCCCTGACCATCCTGCTGCTCGCCCGCAGGAGCCCTCTGGTCCGGCACCGCCGGGTCGGCTGGCGCGGCGTGGATCTGCCCATGCTCAAGTTCCGCAGCATGTGGGAGCCAAAACAGAAATGGGGTCCCGTATTCGCGATCGAGGATGTATCGCGGGCAATCCCAATCGATAAGGCCGAAGGCGACGACCGAATTACCAGCCGGTTCGCGTCCCTCTGCCGCCGCTTTTCGATCGATGAGCTCCCGCAGCTTTACCACGTGCTTCGCGCCGAGATGTCGCTGGTGGGTCCCCGGCCCATCACCCAAGCCGAGATCGACGAGCACTACGGCGATTCAGCGGAGGCCGTTCTCTCGCTCCGCCCCGGCTTGACGGGTCTGTGGCAGATGAAGGGCCGCAGCCGTCTCACTTACGCCCAGCGGCGAAGGTTGGATGTTTGGCTGGCGAAACATGCTTCGCCGGGCCTATATCTCTGGATTCTTTTCAGTTCCATCCCTATTGTGCTAGGCGGTGACGATGCCTATTAAGAAGTCGGGGATGAAACCGCCCCCCCTGCCAACGGAGCCGAAACGGGTCGCTTTGGTTCACTATTGGCTGCTGGGCACTCGCGGCGGCGAAAAAGTCCTGGAGGCCCTGTGCCGGATCTTCCCCAACGCCGACATCTTCACGCTGTTCTATGACCCCGATTCCGTCTCGCCGCTCATCCGCTCCAAAAACGTGACCGTGTCCTCGCTGAATCCGTTGCGGAGATTCTACCGTGGGCTCCTGCCATTGATGCCGATGGCGCTCGAAAGCTTCGACCTGCGCGGCTACGATCTGGTGCTCAGCAGCGAATCCGGGCCGGCGAAGGGCGTCATCACCTCCGCGGCAACCAAACACGTCTGCTACTGCCACACACCGATGCGCTACCTCTGGGAGCTCTATCCCGCGTACCGCGAAGAGTTCTGCCGAACCGCCCTGACCCGCGCGCTCATCGCGCCCGTGGCGAATTACCTTCGCACCTGGGATTACGCAAGCGCGGCGCGAGTCGACCGTTTCGTCGCCAACAGCCGCAACGTTCAACGCCGCGTCTGGAAAACCTACCGCCGCAAGTCTCGCGTGGTCTACCCTCCAGTGGCCGTCGAATCGTTCCATCATGCTTCTTCAGAGGGTTACTTTCTCGCCGTATCCGAGATGGTGCCTTACAAGCGGCTGGATTACGTCGTGCGATTGTTCGCGCGCAACGGCCGCAAGCTCAAGATCGCCGGTGATGGCCCTGGCTATCGGGATCTCAAGCGGCTGGCCGCGCGCAACATCGAATTCTGCGGACGCGTCCCGGACGCCGAGCTGCGCGATTTATACGCCCGCTCCGCCGCGTTCATCATGCCAGGTGAGGAGGATTTCGGCATAACGATGGTCGAATCGCTCGCCAGCGGCAAACCGGTAATCGCTCTTGGACGCGGTGGCGCGGCCGAAGTCGTGACGGACGGTTGCGGCGTGCTCTATCCCGAACCCTCCGAGCTCGCGCTCGATTACGCGCTCAAGATATTCGACCGGTCCGCGAACCTCCTCAGTCCGGCCCAGCTTCGATCCCGTGCGATGGCATTTTCCTCCATGGCGTTCGACCGCAACTTTCGAGCCGTACTCAGGCGGGCATCTATTTCAACCTCCAGCGAAGCGTTAACCGCCGCAGCATCTCACAAGCCTTACGCGGCGCAGGACGCGTGCACGGCATGACTCCCGTACAAGACGAGCTGGTGGAGCCCGCGGACACTCAGACTGTCGAAGCGCCGGCGAAGACGCCCCTCCGTAAGCCGGGAGTCCTGTTTGACACGCTTACCCTCAGCGTCATCGCGGGCCTTGCCAAGATCGCGGGTGCGGCGAAATCCGTCGCGATCGCCAGCGTCTTCGGATCGGGAGCCGCGCTCGATAACTACCTCCTCGCGTTTCTGATCCCATCCGTTCTCGCCGATACCTTTTGCGGCGCGCTGGTGCCGGTTACTGTTCCCCGATTGATCGAACTGGAGCATCGCTCCGGCGAAGCGGCTTCTCGCTCGTTCTACGCCCGACTCCTCAAGCGAAGCCTCCTCTGCTCCTTGCTTGGAGCCGCCGCCCTCGCGCTACTCATCGGCGCTGTCCTCGATCTCGGCGGTTCGCGCACGCCGGCAAACTGGCGGCCCATCGGAATGCTCGCGTTAATCATGCTGCCGGTGATCCCCTGCAACGCCGTCTCGAACGTTTGGCGCGCGGTGCTGAATTCACAAAACCGATTCGTCGCTCCCGCGATCACAGCGGTGCTCACTCCAGCCGTGACTATAGTCGTTGTCCTGGCCGCTCAAAATCGCGGCGGAGTATGGATGCTGGCCATCGCCACCACTCTTGGTTCGGCCGGAGAAGTAGCCGTCCTCGCCTCGGCGATTCGACGCAGCGGATTCCCGATCGCGCCGCAAACCAGCCGCGCAGCCGAGCTCACGGAGAGCGGCTTCTCGATCAACGCCTTTCGCAAGGAATACGGCTATCTGGTTGCCAGCGGAGCTGTCAGCGGAGGCACCGTCGCCATTGGACAGATGATGGCCTCTTGGCTCGGGGCCGGCAGCGTTTCGGCGCTCAATTACGGGACTCGCCTGGCGACCGTTCTCATGTCGGTCGGTCCCGCGGCCCTCGGGGTCGCGGTGCTTCCGCGCTTTTCCCAGATGGCGGCTCGCCGCGATTGGCAAGCCCTAAAAGGTTCGCTGCGCCGCCTGCTGTGGATCACGGCGACGGCGAGCG
>JASHRP010000573.1 GCA_030037375.1 Bryobacteraceae bacterium
CCCGGAGGATTCGCGAGCACGGGCCTAGACCCTGTAGGGGGGACCATGACCCTGCTGGCGAACGGACAAGTCTTGTTTGCGGGCGACGGCACGACAACGGCCCAGTTATACGACGCGTCCACGCTCACTCTTCTCAACACCGGATCGATCAGCCTTCTCAACACCGGATCGATGAACACGGCCCGCACCGGCAGTACCCATGTCCTTCTCCAGGACGGACGCGTTCTCTTCGCCGGGGGGCTCTTAAACAACCAACCCCTGACCAGCGCCGAAATCTACGACCCGGCAAGCGGAATGTTCACAGTCACGAGCAATCTGCCGGCGGCTTATATCGGGATCGCCGCCGCGCCGCTGCCCGACGGGCGCGTGCTGATCGTAGGAAATCAGATGGCGGCAACCGGCCCGCCACAGAGCCAGCCCTCGGCGATCTTCGATCCCACCAGTGAGACATTTTCAACCACCGATCCGGTCCCGATGATCGACCCAGTAGCGATTCCGCTCGCTGACGGAAGAGTTTTGTTCGTGTGCGTCACCTTCGACGGCGCAAGCAACGCCGCCTATCTCTACGATCCAGCGACCGGCAACTTCCGTCCCACGGGGAGCAACGCGCCTTTCTCAATATTTCCTCAAGACCTCGGGCTGGCGGAAGTGGAAACCGAGACGAGTGGTTTCGCCATGTCGCTCTTGGCGAATGGCGAGGTTCTGCTGGCGGGCGGCTTAGATGGGAACGCCTCCGGCGGCCTTACCCCGCGACAAACAGCGGAAATCTACGATCCTCTGACGGAGACCTTCCATCAAACCGGCAGCATGCCGATGGCGATGGCTTCACCGGCCGCTGCGACTCTCCCGAGCGAGTTAGCGTTGGTCACCGGCGCGGAGGGTTCGGCAGTCTACGATCCCGCCGCCGGGCAATTCCTCTCACTCGGCGCCGAGGACTGTCCCGGTCCCGTGGTTGCCCTAACGAACGGCATGGCGCTGGCGGGTTCTACTTGCCTGTACATGCAGGGGCAATACGTGGTCTCCAGTGCGAGCCTTACTTCGCCGATGGCAGCGGGATCCCTCGCGACAATGTTCGGGACGTTCAGTCCGAACCTGGTCCAGGAGCCGGCGTCGGCGCCCAACTCGCAGTCGCCTCCAACGACTCTCGGCGGCGTCAGCGTGCTGATTCGCGATAGCACCGAAAAACTTTGGTCCGCGCCGATGCTGTACGTTTCGCCAACGCAGATTAATTTTGAAATCCCCGAAGGTTTGACTCTGGGAAATGCTGATATTTTGGCGACGAACACAACCAGCGTCGCGGATAGTCCTACCGCGATGGTCACGAACGTTGCGCCCGGCCTGTTGACCCTACCGAATACGACTCTTGCGGCCGCCTACGCGACGCGGATCGAGTCTGACGGCTCTCAGACGATTCTGCCCGCAGGCACGCCCATTCCCCTCGACCAGGGGCCTGTCTATCTCTGCTTGTTCGGCACAGGGATTCGAGGGCTTTCGTCGATGAACGGAGTTTCCGTAAGCATCGGCGGGGTGAGCGCGACGGTCACCTACGCCGGACCGCAGGGCTCGATTCCCGGTTTGGACCAAGTCAATGTTCTGATTCCGCAGTCCCTCCAGGGGGCAGGTTATGTCCCGGTGCTGCTAGACGTAGACAGCAGCAATGCAAATCCAGTCGTCGTGAATCTCGAATAAAACGACGACCCCGTGACCAGGCGCAGTGAGAAGGCAACCCATGACTTACTCCCGAATGCTCTTTTCGACGGCGCTTATCGCGGCAGTGCGGCTAGCCGGGCAAGCTTCGCCCTTTGTCATCTCAACGTACTCGGGCGGCCTCCCTGCCTCGACGCCGATCACTGGCGTCAGCGCCGCAGTGGGGTATGTCCAAAGCGCCGCCACCGACGCCGCCGGAAACGTCTACTTCGCGAGCTTTGCTCCTGCCTACTTTAACGCCGGCCAGTTCGGAGTATTTAAGCTGGATCCGAATGGAGTTCTGACCCGCATCGCCGGGAACGGCGGCGCAGGATTTTCGGGGGACGGCGGACCCGCGCTCGCCGCGCAATTTCTACTGTCGGATTTCAACGGTGAGCCAGGCTGGCCTGGCATTGCGGTCGACTCCCTTGGTGACATCTACATCGCCGACAGCGGAAACTACCGCGTCCGCATGGTGACGCCCGCGGGAATCGTCAGGACAGTCGCAGGCAACGGAACCGCCAGCAACTCTGGTGACGGAGGCTACGCTCTCAGCGCCGGCCTGAATTATCCGACCGCTTTGACCGTGGACCGAGCCGGAAACCTGTATGTCGTCTGCACAGACCGTCTGCGGATCATCGATATGTATGGAGTCATTTCCACTCTACTCCTGACGCCGGGAGACACCGCCCTGACCACGGACAACTCCGGGAACGTTTATGTGTCTGGCGGCGGAAACACCCAAAAGATCCCATTCTCGGGCGCGATATCGACCGTGGCGGCGGTCGATGGGAACGCGATCGCGATCGACCCAGCGGGCGACATCTACCTGTCTAGCAGCGCTCAAATCTTCAAGATTACTCCGAACGGTCCGGTGGCGATATCGGGTGGCAGCAAGTGCGGTTATTCCGGCGACGGCGGACCGGCGGCGAACGCTCAGGTCTGCCCGAATGGGCTCGCTTTCGACAATCAGGGCAACCTCTATATTGCCGACAGCCCGGCGCAGCGAATTCGCGCCATTTCGACCGAAGGGACCATCCAGACCATAGCAGGAAACGGCGCATGCTGCTTCTCTGGAGACGGAGGTCCGGCGGCGAACGCACAATTCAATCTGGCTCCATGGGGCGGCGGGATGACGGTGGATGGCGTGGGAAACCTCTATATCGCGGATTCTTCCAACCAGCGAGTGCGCAAGATCTCACCCGGCGGCATCGTCTCCAGCGTGGCGGGCAATGGCGCTCAGGGCTCCTCCGGGGACGGGGGCCAGGCGACCCTCGCGGCGCTTGACTATCCGTGGAATGTCGCTGTCGATAGCAGCGGCAACCTCTACATCGCCGAGATGGGCAGTCAGAACATTCGCAAGGTCGCCACAGACGGAACCATCAGCACGGTGGCGAACAACGCCGCTCGGGCTATCGCCGTCGATAAGTACGGCGATCTTTACTTCACGGACCCGAACGGCGTTCACATCCTGTCCCCTTCGGGTGGGACGGCCACACTAACTACCACGCAGTTCAACCTGCCGTTCGCGGCGTTAGTCGACGGCTTGGGCAACTACTATGTTGCGGAAGCCGCGTCGCAAAGCTACCGTGTCCGCAAGGTCAGCCCGGATGGAACTGTCACCACCGTCGCAGGCGCCGGACCACCCGGCTACCTTGGCGACGGCGGACCGGCGGTAAACGCGCTCCTGTTCGGTCCCGTAGGACTAGCCATGGACAGCGCGGACAACCTCTATATTGCCGACAGCTTTAATGCTCGCATCCGCATGGTTTCTCCCGGCGGGGTCATCACGACCGTCGCAGGAAACGGCGGCGCTGGTTACTCGGGCGACGGAGGTCCGGCGATTTCGGCGCAAGTCGGATCCTTGTCCGGACTGGCGATCGACGCGGCAGGCAATCTCTACGCCGCGGATCAATTCGACAACGCGATTCGCCTGCTTCAACCCGGGACGCCCCCCATCCTGACTGGCGCGCTCAATGCCGCCAGTAGTCTTCCCGGTCCAATCGCGCCGGGCGAGTTGATCGTCCTCACAGGCTCCGGACTCGGGCCCTCGCCTCTGGTTCAGGCGGCACCGGATTCAAACGGCGCGTACGCAACCCAGCTCGCGGGAACCACGGTCGAGGTGAACGGAATCGCCGCACCGGTCATCTACGCGTCGGCGACGCAAGTTGCAGCGGTCGTCCCAGATTCTGTAGCTCTCGGGCCCGCGCAAATTGCCGCCGGTTATCTCGGAAGCGCCTCCCGTTCCTTGACGATTCCTGTCGTCGCCTACGCGCCAGGAATCTTCACGGCGGATGCAACTGGCCAAGGCCCGGCCGCAACAGTAAATCAAAATGGCGTAATCGATGCGCCCGCAGCAGGGGGCGATACAATCACGCTGTTCCTGACCGGCGTGGGCGCGGCAACGTCGGCCAACGTAAATTTCGGCGCTCTCACGTTTCCGGTGTCTATCGAACCGGCCGACGGCGCAGGGATCGCGCGCTTCCAGATCCCGATTCCACTGGGTGAGGATTGCGCGTCTCCTGTCGCGGTCCAAGTGGGAAATGCATCGAGCCAGGCGGGCGTGATCCTCGCCGTCAACATCTGTATCTAGAACGTCAGCTTCACTTGAGCCATGGCCGCGTCAGCTTCGGAGGAGGACCAGAAATGAAGTCAGTTGGACAAATCGCTTGCAGCATTCTTGCAATCACTGGTGTGATTCATGGTCAAAACATCGTGAATCAATTCAGCATCCCTTTCAATTTAATTACCAGCGTCCCATTTTTCGAAGCGTCACAGTTCGATGCGCCCGACGGCTCCGGCGGCCTGATTCTGTTCAACCTCGCCGGCAACTCGCTCCGCAGGTTCGATTCCACCGGCAAGCAGCTCTGGAACGTCACGTTTAGTTTCGGTTCCGCGCAGGGAGTGGTCTCCGCGATGGCGGTAGCGGCCGACGGAGTCCTTCTCGGCGGGCAAGTAAGCGGAGCCCTGCCTGGCCAAACCAGCACGGGCTCCCAGGACGCGTTTGTCACCAAGTACGATCTGAACGGCAATGTTCTCTGGACCACCCAATTCGGCACCGCAAGCAACGACTATACCCTAGCCATCCTGCTGGACCCCAGCGGATTCTATGTTCTCGGCATGACGGATGGCCCCGACCGGCTTTTCATTCGAAGTTCCGACGCGAACGGTAATGAAATCTGGACGAGCCTTTTTAACGACCCGTCTCTGGTCGACATTACAGGAGGCGCGGCGGACTCCACCGGAATCTACTTCTTCGGCGACACGTCTACCGGCCATAACCTAGTGCGGAAGTTCGACTCGTCGGGCAACGATGTTCTAACCTACACGCTGGACCAGGCCGCCACTGTGACGGCTGCAGCCGCCGACGGACAGGGCGTATACGTCGTATACTTCTACGGTTCCGCTCAATATGTGATTCGCCTGGATTTGACGGGAGCAGAGGTTTGGACCAAGCAAATGATCGACTCGGAAGTGTCCAGTTTGATTGTCGCGGACGCGACTGGCTTCTATTTCTTCGGACTGGTGGACGGCGCGCTGCCGGGGCAGTGCTATGCCGGAGACGGCGATATTTTCGTGCTGCGGTTCGACCCCAGCGCGAAT
>JASHRP010000574.1 GCA_030037375.1 Bryobacteraceae bacterium
TCTGCACGGGTGTCCTTGTGGGGTTTTGGGCGATCCAGCGAAGGAGTGTAGATGCACCGGAGCCATGATCCAGCGCTACCTCGGCAAGCTCAGCGGCCCGCTGCTCGACCGCATCGATCTGCATATCGAGGTTCCGGCAGTTCCCTATAAAGAACTCCGCGGCAGGGATCGCGGCGCGTCCTCCGCCGAAATGCGCGACCGCGTCTGCGCGGCCCGTGAGCTCCAGCAGAAACGAGGATTCTACAACGCCCACATCCCGCCAAACGCCCTCCGAAAGCTGTGTGCGCTGGATGAAGCCGGAGAACGAACGCTTGAAATGGCCGCCCGACGGCTCGGCCTCTCCGCCCGTGCCCACGACCGGGTCCTCAAAGTCGCCCGCACGATTGCCGATTTGGACCGAGCCGAGATGGTTTCCTCAAAGCACCTTGCTGAAGCTATTCAATACCGGAGCCTCGATCGCAATTACTGGCAATAACGCCACAAGCGCCTTTCCAGTTTTCTGACCCAACTGGCCGCCACAGACTCACTCGCCCAAGATGGACATTAAGGCCGGTGGCATTTCTCCACAAACGCGTTGGGGTCGCCGACTTTGTGGGAAACGATCAGCGCCCTCCGACTCGCTTCACAGGGGCGCCGTACAACTCAAACGAGGCAACATTCACGTAACCGCCGGAGCCGTGGCCGCTCCCGGGAATCAAATCGACAAAACCTACCTCATCGACTTTGCTCAGGTCCGGCGGGTCAGCCCAATTCGAAGCTTCGCCCACCGGCCCGTAGCGACCGACGGTCACAACGCGATCGATGTCGAGCTTCATCCACCGCAGGCCGGCAAACGCGAATTCACTTTCCAGAAATGTAGTGGTGGAGGCATCGGCGTGGTCGCCAACCAAGAAGGTCCCGTCCGCCAGCTTAATGAGTGGCCGAACAGCGTGAAAACCGGACGCCCGAGTAGTCCAGCGGACTTTCGCCAGACCGGTCAGGTCCACATAGTTGTTCTTATCGCGCAGAGTTGCTGCAAATGGCGTCGCACACATCCCGGTCCAGATGTTGGGGGGACCGGGAGGGCCCGATATCCAGATTCGCTTGTCGGGATCCGAGGCCGTCGCTGATGGCCCATACAACTTTAACTCGAGGTTTGGGTTGGTGACGACGACCTCATTAGGAGCGATCGCATGAGCCGGACCCACAATGCGCCAGGTCTCTTTAAAGAACAGCGGAGGAGGAGCCGGAGCGCCTGGTCCTCGGGCGCGAGCGCCGGCGGACTGTGCGGCGGCGGGCGCCTGCTGAGCTGCGACCTTATACTCGAGAATCGCACAGGCAATAACGCCTAACAGAATAATCACAATCCGACGAAACATCGCGTCTCCCTGAAAACCGAAGATCGGAACTTCAAAGCCCGGAGAATCAATATACACCGGATTCTCAGCAGTTGCTCTGTCCGGTTCGTTGGCTACTTTTCCCGAGCGCGGCTCGCGGACATGCAGCCGCATCAGAAATAGCGCGCGGGCCTCGATATAAGGGATCAGCGGAATCGACTCCAATTTCGTTTGTTCGTCCCCTCCTCCCGCCGTTCTCGAGTGAGGCAAAAATCCTCAACCTCCAGGCCTGCGGCGCCAGCCCGGATCTTGCGCTCGGCCGGCACGGCCAGGACGTCAGCGCCATTGTGCTGCGCCGGCAAAGCGACGTAGAGATTGTGGCCGTGATGTAGGCTATGGCGGAAACCGCCAAATTCACCGCATCATGCGGCTCGGGTGACGGGCCGCTTCCTGGTTCTCACTGCGGGCCGCTTAGCTCCCCGTGCTGCCGGGCGCTTCCGGCCCGCAGCCTTGTGGCGAGCCGCGGGCGCTGGCGCCGGTCCGGGCGTAATGAATTCCTTGGCCGCGGCAACCGAAGCTTCCGCCGCATGCAGCAACTCGCCGAGGTTCTTCTCCACGCTGCTTTCGAGGGCCGAACATTCAGCCAGAACGTCCGCCAGCAGCTTCTCAATCTTGGTCAACAGCGTGACCGCCTTCTTGGTTTGCTTCTTTTGTGCTTTCATAATCCCCCTAATCCCTAAACGTAAATTCAAAAATCCGTTCTAAACAGATTTCGGCCTCAGCGCTCGATGCCCCTTCCGCGGCATCACAATCTCAGCGCATTGCCGGGCGAACACATACAGCTCCTTCGACCGTTGCTTGAAGAATTTCTTAACTTCAGGACGGTCAAGGACGTTTTCCTTCAGTAACAGGCTCACCTGAACCAGCAGGTTGATAGCCTCTCTCAGCTCATCCAGCGCTCGCGCTTTCTTCTTTTTCGAAAAATGCGAAGCAGTGGACAGCAGGAGCGATACCACGCCCATCGTCTGTTCAACTCTGGCTCGCTCTTTGCCGCGAGGGCCGCGCCTGGCTCGCGCCATCGCTTGCTTGAACCGCGGATCGCGGCTCAGCTCCCGGGCTAAACTTCCCAATGTGGCTGCCTTCTTCACGGAACCTCCTTCATGGGACCGCCACGCAGCTCATACCCGCTCCGATTCGAGCGAGAAATTCCTTGGCGGGCTCTTGATAGATCTTCCGAGCCAAAGCGAGCGCCTGCTGTTCCAGGTCCTCACGCCGGCGATCCATCACGCCGAAGGCGCTCTTCAGAACACGATGGCCGCCGTAAGCGAGCGGGTCCGCCGCCAAAGTCTGCCGCAGGACGGCCAGGTCATGATCCTCGCCCAAAAGCGTCGCCAGCCGGTGAGTTTCGCCGATCAATTGCTTTTCGGCGTCTCCCAGCGACAGCTCCAGCAGTTGCAGTTGATGCCACAGATACTTGGTTTGCTTGCGCAGCTCGTGGAGATTTTCAACTGAGCGGTTCTCCTCCGTCAGGACCAGTGCGTGATGGCAGTGCCGGTAGACGCGCCCAACCCCCGCTTCCAGGGCGCTCCAGCCCTCGCTGTGCAGCTTCCATTCGCCGAGTTTTTCCAGCTCGCGCGCGGCGGCTCGCTCCACCGCGGCCAGGGCTTTTTCCTCCTCCAGCACGCGCCGGTTGGTTTCCTTCTGATTTGCGGCCAGCGCCTGGCGAATCTTCGCGAACGCGCCGGGCCCAATTGCCTGCGCCAGCTCCTGCCTCAGCTTGCCCGCCGCTTCCACCAGAATCTGCGCATCACGAATCTGCGTGAGCGGCCGCCCGGCGTCGCGAAAGCAGTAGTTCTTTTCACGGTAAAGCTCGGTTCCGAGCTCCTCGCGAACCAGGCGCAGAGCAGCCCGCACCTTCTTGAAACATTTGCGAGCCTCGAAGATGGCTTCGTTGGGCAACGCCTGGCGCTGGGATTGCCTCGGGCTGGCACGCAGGTATTCGAGCGCCTTCTCGATCTGCCGCCGCACGTTGCGTGTAACGCCTTCGGACAGCGGTTCATTGGCCTTCAGTTGGAACGCCATACCAGAACTCCGATCTGCGCGGAAGCGCGCGCATTCCTCTCGCATCCCCGCGCGGAAAGCCACACACTCAGGACCGCAAATAGAACCAGCGAGACCATGGACAGCGCGAGCGGCTTGCGCCACAGCGCCGGCTTCAGCGTCAAACCGCCCGGGCCTGCGTCATAAAGCGAGTGGAATCGCACCGCGGAACGCTCCAGCGCGACGTTTGTCGCCGGCCTGCCGCCGGAAGGCATCTCGATCACCTCTCGCACGCTTTGTGCCCATCGGTCAGCGGATGCATGCGATCGCATCCGGCGAAGCAAAGGGCTCGCATACGCCTGATCCTCTCTGGACAGGTTGGCGTAGGGCAGCTCGAATCGCGGCTGTTCCCGCGGCTCGAGCAAGAACAGCAGCCCCAGGTGGACCACCCGGCCGCTTGAATCGCAACCTGCTGGAGAAAACACCGCGAATAACTGCCGGTCTCCATCCCAGGCGGGAAACCTTTGCGCGAACAAGATCTGCTCCAGCTCCTTTCCTCCGCATTTCTCCAGTAGTTCGGCCGGAACGCCATGCGCGAATCCCTGCGGGCGAAGCTTGGGGTCGAGAATCTGCCGCAGCGGCACGGTCGCCTTGCCGTCGCTCGCAAGAATCTCGTCCCTCTGTTCGCGATTGGGAAGAATCCAGTAGGCGCGCATCAGGCCTCACCCCGCCTTCCTCGTCCTGCACCTGGCGCCTTCATGGAAGGCGCAATATACCGCGCGAAAAACGAGATTGATCGCGCAGGTATAGATCTGCTTGTTCTTCATCGAAATCAATGTTGCGCCTGTGTACCGGTTTTCATAAGGGTGAAGCACGTTCCTCGCGGTCCGGTCCAGCGCAGCCAACTCCCGCGCCAACTCCTGCGCCAAAGCTTGATAGTCTGTATGGCTCTCGATCTGTTGGTCGATCTTGTTGATCAGAATGTGAATCAGCGCGCCTGGTTTCAGGTGGGGCATGGCGGTAAGAAGCCAGTCCAGGTCCTGCCGGACACGCCGGCCCTTAAGAAATCGCTTGGAAGCAAGATCGTTGACCGTCATCACGTAGAAGATCACGTCCGCGTCCTGGCATACCGCCAGCCATCCCGATGGATCGTCGCGGTAGTCGGTCTCGCCCCCGATGTTGATCACGCCCTTGCACGTGATATCCACAACCTGCCGGCTGGAAAGCGCTAACTTTACCGGGAAGGTTTTGACCTTCTCACCCATGGCCGAGTTCGAGTGAACCTGCGGTATCTCCTGGTTTTGAAGCCGCGCCAGGAAACTGTCCTTGCCGGCCGCGGTCGGACCGATCACCGCGATCTTCTTCCCGGACCACCAGTCGATCGCCCCTTTCAGCATTCGATGGAAATGCTTTCCAGTGCTGGGGAAAGACGCCAGCAGCAGGAAGACACGGAACGTGGATAAGGCCAGCGGCATCATGCGGCACTCCTCCCTTCTGGTGGGGGTAGCAGCCGCTCCGGCGCGCTCAGCAGCCGCGGACTCCGCGACGTCCTTAACAATGGCGCCGCGCCCACCAGCACCGCCAGCATGGTTGCGCCGTTGTTGATGATGGCGGCCAGTGGAGGACCAATCAGCCCCAGCGCGCCCAGAGCGATTGCGATGACGTTCGGCACGACGATAATGCCGAGATTCTGCCGTACGCTCAGGATCGCCTGATCAGCGATGCGGAACGCCTTCTCCAGCCGCGCCAAGCCGCCTTCGAGCAGCACGACGTCCGCGGTCTCCAGCGCAATATCCGTGCTGCCGGCGATCGAGATCCCTACATCCGCCGCCACCAGCGCAGCAGCGTCGTTGATGCCGTCTCCCACCATAGCCACGACGTTGCCGCCTGCTTGCAATCGTTTGATGTACTCGGCTTTTTGGTGCGGAAGCAGGCCGCCGGCGGCTTCGTCGATCCCCACCGACCGCGCCAGGGTTTGTACCACCTCCGGGCTGTCGCCGGAAAGCAGCACGATCCTCCGCCGTCCGTTGTCCTTTAAGCGTTCAACAATCGCAGCGCTCTCCCGGCGCGTGCCGTCGGAGTAGCAGACCAGCCCCACTACTTCATCGCCGACCGCGACACACAGGCTTGAGTTGCTGTTTTTCTCGAAGCGAACCAAGCGCTTCTTGAAAGAGGCTCGAACTTTGAGTCCCTGATTCTCCATCCACACCGCGCGCCCTACGCGCACATGCCGGCCCTCGACTCGCGCCGACAGCCCCAGCCCCACCGCGTACTCCTCGCTTCCCGGCTCCGGCTCGCCATAGCGAATGTTATGTTCCTTCGCGTACGACTTCAGCGCTTTAGCGACCGGATGGTCATGCCTGGCTTCCGCGGAAGCGCACCAGCGGATCAGATCGGTTTCTTTCATACCCCGCGCCGCGACCACTTCCACCACCTCCGGCACACCGCTGGTGAGCGTTCCGGTTTTGTCGAAGATGATGACGCCGGTCTTCGACAGCCGCTCCAGGTATTGCGCGCCTTTGAACAGGACGCCTTCGCGAGCGCCCAGGGTCATGGCCGTCAGCGCAGTGGTTGGAACCGCGATGCGAAAGCCGGTTCCGAAGTCGGTGATCAATACGCACACACCGCGCTCAACTTCGCCGGACAGGGCAGCCGCCAGTCCCGCGACTCCAAACGTCGGCAGCACCAGCTTGCTCCCGATATCTAGCGCCTGACGCTGCAGCGTGAGCGGCTTCGACCCGACCGTGTTCAGGATCCGCTCGATCTTGGCAGCTTCGGTGTTCTTGCCGGAACGGTCCACCTCGACCACCAGTTCGCCCGCGACCACTGCCGTCGAAGCGAACACCGGATCGCCGGGAGCTTTGGGAAGCAGGCGCGACTCACCGGTCAGATCTTTCGCATCCACCTCCGCCACGCCCGAGATCACGATGCCGTCGGCGCTCACGCTGTGGCCGGTATGGACGATGAAATGATCGCCGGCGCGCAGCTCGCCCACCGGGATGGTTTCGACACGGCCGTCCGGGCGAACGCGAAACGCCTGAGGTTCCTTACGCCGCATCAACATCGACAGGGCAGAACGCGCGGAGTTGGCGGAAACATCGAGCAGAAAATCGCCAATCCCCACCATCCAAATCACGAATGCCGCGGTAATCGGCCGCCGCGTGGCCAGGGCCGCCAAGGTCGCCGCAACGTCCAGGAGATCGATGCTGACCTGTCCTTCGCGCAGCGCCTGAACGCTGCGGCCCAGGGGCCGGATTGTATTCAACATCACCGCGGCGGCGAGAAACGGAAACGGCGCCGCCCCGGCCAGACACGCGATCAGCGTGGAGGTCCCGGACAAAGCCGCAAGCCACCGTGTCGGCGCCGGCTCGTGCCATTCGCGCGCCCACTCCGCCGGATCGCTCTTGAGCAACCCGGCTATGATGAACCGCTCGCTGACTTTTTCCGGATCGTAAACCACCAACATCGTGCGGCCGCCGCGGATGTGCCGGGTGCCGGTGACTCCCGGCAGCCCTCCCGCGAGCATGGTCAGCGTGGCGAGTTCCTGCTCCCCAATTCCTGTTACGCGTAGGCGAACGCGCCCCTTGAGCGAATGCACCGCGGTGATCGTGAACGGCTCCGGAGAAGGGCGGTTGATCGTGTGGACTTTGTCTCGCAGACTCCGGATGAATCTGCCGGGGAGAGCGGCTCCATCGTCATAGTCGACATAGAACGCGCCGGTGCCGGCCCGCTGCTCGAAGTGAAGCACGTCGATTCGCTCCGCCAGCCATGCTTTCAAAGCCCGCGCTTGGGCCGAATCTTTCTCGACGCCGGCGATGCAAGCGCGCCCGCACCCCTTGGTTCCGCGCAGCTTGTACAGGACGGAGAGATTTCCAGCGGCGGGAGATCGCTCCTCATAGGGCGCGAACTGCGCTCGGGCTGCCACCCATACTCTCCTCTCCACGCTTTCGCGCTGGATTTACCGGGTCATGCTTTCCCGATGCATCTTGCTTGCCAGAGAAGAGGTCGGCGGGGGGCCGTGGAGAGAGGAAGGGCTCTATTTGTGCGCGGGCTTCTTGGCGCGGTGCGCCCGTTCGAGCTCCGGGGCGCGTTCCGGAAACGCCTTCTCAAACTTGCGCTCGATGCGATCGATCAGAGCGCCCCTGAGCGGCTTGAACAGGAAACCGAGCGTGGCCTCCAGACGGATTTTCGAAGCCGTCAGGTGCATCTCGCCGTGCAGTCCGGTGCGCTCAAAAAATAAACTGTTGCCTCGCCATTCGGTTCGCAGATCATGCTCGGCTGTGAGCTCAGCGGCAATCTTCTCCAAGCGCGCTTTTGCTTCCGCGAGCGGGACTGAGTAGGATCTCACCAGCTCAATATCCGGCATACGCCTCCTCAAAAATAGCAAGGCCGGCCGCCCCTGCCTTTTCCGGCCAGAAGCGGCCGGCTCACGCGTCACTCAGCATTGATCGTCAGCCGGTCCGGCTACGCGGCTCTTCGATGAGTCTCGCGATATACGAGATAGCCCGCTGCGCCTGCAAGCGCCGTCGGCCCGACTCCGATGATTGCGGCAGCCAGCAGCGCGCCGCCCATGCCGGCGGCGATTTCCGCGGCTGTCCGTTGCGTCGAACCAGCCGGCAAGTAAGATTCGACCATCCGCAACCCGGTCTTGTGATCCGTGTGCATAATGCCCGGCTCTTTTCTTTTCCTAGTTGCTGCTCTTGTCATATCTCCTCCTTTCAGCCGTTGGGCATCGACGTAATGCTACCGTCGCTATAAACGCGCGCAATCGAGGGTCCGATTCCGGAGCTCATCTCAAGAGCCCGCTGTCGCCCGTGGGGCCAGCAAACCCAGAATTGCGCGCTCAATGCGTTCGTAAAGGGAATATTCTTTTTGGGCCTAGGCGCGCACTTTTTCTGCGCGAATTTACTCAAAAGCATCCGATCCGATCTCGTCGCTTGAAAGATCCTCGCCACCGCGTTCTTCCTGCTGCCGGCCGGCTCGTTCCCGCGTACGCACCTCCGGCCGGTGCCAGTGCATGAACACGCGATAGCTATGATAAAGAGCGCTGCTCCACTGTGGCAGGCGGCCGCGGTCGTCATTGACGATGAAGGAAACCACGGCGATCGCCGCCAGAGCGACCGGCCCCAGCTCGCGCAGGTCGGCTCTTCCGCCCGTCATCTGGCTGACCGCGTGGTTCACTCCCTGTACCCGATCCAGGAACGCGCTCACCACTTCCTGGCGATTCACCTTGCGGCGAGTTGCGATCTCCACCCCATGGAATCCCGCGCTCTTGGCGATATGCTTCAGCAAATCGTCCGGCTCGATTGTGCCTGGGTCGTATTCGACGACGACACTGCCGGTCTTGGGATTGAGATTCCAGGAGCGAAACCCGGCCGCGCTCTCGGCTGCGGCGCGAGCCGCGGCCACCATCGGATCGTTCTCTTCCGGGCGAACAAACGCGCCCGCGCGGACCCTCAAGTATCCGGCGTGATGGTGCACCAGGCGCAGCGGTTCATCCAAGCATCGGGCCTGGTTCACTGCCTCGGAGACCGGCGTTTCCTGTTCCGCGGGGCCAGGCCGTTGCTGCTCCGAGCCTTTGACGCCCGCCCCGGAATGGCTGCGCATTTCGACCCCTAAACCACGGGCTCGCCGTGCGCGTTCTCGTGCCGGACCAGGTGGGCTCGCCTGCCCCCTGCATGCCCCTCATGTGCGGATTTGGTCGCGCTTTCCCGCGCAATATTCGAGCGAGCCTCGGCCACCATGTCATCCAGCCGTTCGCGTTCCACAGCCAACCACCCGTCCACCCGGTCCTTGGCCTTGATCCCAAGCTCCATGAGCTTCACACCCGCGCCTTCCGGGGAGTCCGAGAGGCTCCGGGCCGCCCAGCCACCAACAACTCCGACGCCCAATGCGAGCATCCACTTAAAACTCGATTTCGCTTCCATCGATTCGCTCCTGCCGGGCTTGCGCCCGTGATTTAACTCTTTGCTGGCTGGAAGAGCACGCGAAGCACCACTCGGAGGCCGCATACACCCGGCGGCAAAATAGCCAGCTTCTCAAACCTCGGGTTCAGCTTCGAAACGCCCCTGCCGGTTCGGAGGCGGCGTTGCTCGCCTTTGCAGAGGACCTAAGATCCGGGCCGAGCTAAACACGGCGCTAACATGTGCAAGCGGCCCGCCAACTCCAGGATCGCAATTATTGGCGATAAAGCGTTCCTCTTCGCCCGCAGAACCCCGCGCCTGATAGACTTGAGTTCCGTTCCTCCGGCAAATAAGATTCCGCATGTCAGATCTCCGGCAAAAGCTGTTGTCGATGGTTACGACACAGTTCGAATTCAGCCGGGGCTCGCCGCTGCCGTTCGGAGCCACGGTCCTGCGCGGCGGGATCAACTTCAGCGTGTTCTCGAAGCATGCAACGGCGGTAACCTTAATCCTGTTTTTTCCAGGTGAAAGCGAGCCGCTCGTCGAATTCCCTTTCGATCCGTATCTCAATCGGACAGGAGATGTCTGGCACGCATTCTTGCTCGGCTTGGATCCCGGAATTCACTACGCGTTCCGCATGGAACGAGCGCCAAACGACAAGCCTCAGGTCTATCGGTTCGACCGGCGCAATGTCCTCCTGGACCCTTACGCCCGGGCGATTAGAGGCCCGCGAGCCGCGATCATTAACAGCCATTTCGATTGGGAGTTTGACCAGCCGCTCAACATCCCTCTGGCCGATAGCGTGATCTACGAGCTGCACCTACGCGGGTTCACGCAGCATCCGTCCTCCGGCGTGAGCAAGCCCGGAACCTTCGCGGGCCTGATCGAGAAGATACCCTATCTTCAGTCGCTCGGAATTACCGCCGTCGAACTGCTGCCGATATTCGAGTTCGATGAAACCCTCAGGCCGGACGTCGCGGATGCTCCGCGGCGGATCAACTATTGGGGCTACAATCCCACATCGTTCTTTGCGCCCAAGCCGTCATATGCGGCAGAAGGCGGAGACGCCGGACCTGTGAATGAATTCAAGACGCTGGTAAAGCATCTGCACGCGGCGGGCATCGAAGTGATCTTGGACGCCGTCTTCAATCACACCGCGGAGGGCGACGAACACGGACCCGTCCATTCCTTTCGAGGAATCGACAATCCGATCTACTACATGCTCAAGCCGGAAACGGGAGAGTATCTCGACTATTCGGGATGCGGCAACACGCTGAACTGCAACCATCCGGTGGTCCGGGAACTGGTAAGCGATGTCCTTCGCTATTGGGTAACGGAGATGCACGTGGACGGCTTCCGCTTCGATCTCGCGTCCGTGCTGGGGCGAGGCCAGGATGGGACCGTTCTGGACAGCCCTCCGCTGCTCGAACATCTGGCGCACGATCCGGTCTTGGCCCAAACCAAGCTGATCGCGGAGGCTTGGGACGCCGCCGGCCTTTCTCAGGTGGGAAGTTTCCCGGCTTGGGGCCGTTGGGCGGAATGGAACGGCAAGTTCCGCGACGATATCCGCAGGTTTGTGAAAGGCGAGCCAGGGATGGTCTCCGCGCTGGCGACCCGGTTACTCGGAAGTCCGGACCTCTATTCGACTAACTTGCGCGAGCCTTGGCACAGCATAAACTTCGTCACTTGCCACGACGGATTTACGCTGGCGGACCTGGTGAGCTATAACGAAAAACACAACCAAGCGAATGGCGAGCAGAATCGCGATGGGTCATGGGTCAACTTCAGTTGGAACTGCGGTGTGGAAGGCCCTTCGTCCTCTCCCGAAGTCAACCGTCTTCGCTCCCGGCAGGCGCGGAATCTGGCAACCCTGCTGGTGCTCTCGCAAGGCGTGCCGATGATTCTGGCGGGAGATGAAGTAGGCCGGTCCCAGCTCGGGAACAACAACGCCTACTGCCAGGACAATGAGATCAGTTGGATCGATTGGAATCTCCTTGAGACTAATGCCAATCTGCTCCGCTTCTTCCGGCTGCTGATTCGATTGCGCCGCGACCACCCCGTTCTGCGCCGCGGCACCTTTTCTCCGCTGGCCGATTCGCGCGCTCCGCGCGTCGAGTGGCACGGGGTCCGCCTGCACGCGCCGGACTGGAGTTATGAATCAAGGTCGCTGGCGATGCATCTTCACGGCAGGCCAGACGATCGGCAGGAGCATCTCTACCTGATCGCCAACGCGCACTGGGAACCGCACGAGTTCGAGCTCCCGGTGTTGCCCGGCTGGGAGTGGATCCGCGCGATAGACACAAGCCGCGATGCACCCTTCGACATATCGGATCCCAACCAGCCGGAGACGTTGCCCGGGAGGATGGCGGACCCGCTTCATTACCTGGCGCAGCCCCGCTCCGTTGTGGTTTTAGCCGGAAGCGGCCCGCGCTAACTCATGCCGGTTGTATCTGCCAAATGTCGCGCGCGTACTCGCGCACCGTGCGATCGCTCGAAAACTTGCCCGATCGCGCGACATTCAGGATCGCCATGCGCGACCAACCGGGCCGATCCGTGAAAGCCGAGCCGGCCTTCTCCTGCGCGTCCAGGTAAGCCGGCAGATCGGCTAAGTGGAAATACTCGTCATTCTCGTCGAGGACGGTCTGGCAGATCCAAGAGAAGAGATCGGGCTCGCGGGGACAGAATCGATTGGATCGCAGAGCATCGACCACGCGTCTTAGCCGCGGATCGCGATCGTAATACTCGCGCGGGCGATACGAGCGCTGTTCGCGCATCGCACGAAGCTGGCCGGCTGTCCAGCCAAAGATAAAAATGTTCTCCGGGCCGGCCTCTTCCAGGATTTCGATGTTCGCGCCATCCAGCGTCCCAATGGTTAAAGCTCCATTGAGTGCGAACTTCATGTTGCCGGTTCCCGAAGCTTCTTTACCGGCAGTGGAGATTTGCTCGCTGAGATCGGCGGCCGGGACGATCTTCTCCGCCAGCGAAACGCGATAGTCAGGAATGAACGCCACTTTGATCCAATCCCTGGCGCGTGGGTCGCTATTGATTACCCGGCCCACGTTGTGGATCAGCTTGATGATTTGCTTCGCCACCCAGTATCCAGGAGCAGCCTTTCCGGCAAACACGCATGTTCGAGGCACGCGCGGCGTGCGGCCGTCTTCGACCAGCGACAGGTACTGGTGAATGATGTGCATCACATTCAACAACTGTCGTTTGTATGCATGAATCCGTTTCGTTTGAATGTCGAACAGAGAGCTGGGATT
>JASHRP010000008.1 GCA_030037375.1 Bryobacteraceae bacterium
TCTGCGATTCATTGTTTTCGCAAGCTCTCCAGTAAGTGGGTGTGATTGTAGTTCTTGGCTAGATCGAGGGCCGTGAGCCCCTCTTTCGTTTTCGCGTCGCGGCGGGCTCCCGATTTCAGCAGCAGATCGATCATAGCGGAATCGCCGAAATCGATGGATGCCGCGTAGAGCAGCGGCGTCATGCCGAGCTTGTCGACGTGGTTTGCGTCGGCTCCGCGGTCGATCAGGAATTTTGCCATTTCGACCTGATTGCCGAGTACGGCGCGGCCGAGGGGCGTCATCGCAGAGCCGTCAAGCTGATCGACCGGCGATCCAAGATCGATTAACTCTTTTGCGACCGGGATGTCGCCGAATCGAACCGCGCCTTGGAGCGGCGTGGTGCGCGAGGTCCCGATCAAGTCCATCGGCGCGTTTACGTCATCCCCGGCGTCTTTCAAACGCTTCAAGCTCGCCGCGTTGCCGGCGTAGGCGGCGAGAAATAGAGGATGCGCGTTGAATAGCGGAGCGGGCTGGCCTTCCGGCGGCTTGACCTGCGCTCCATGATCGAGCAAGAAGTTGATGGCGTTGACAGCGTCGCGATATTGGCAGGCGACCCTGAGGGCGGTGTAGCCGGTCTTGGCGCGAGCGTTGACTTTTGCCCCGTGATCGATAAGGAGCGTCATCTTCGAGACGTCGGGGGCGGCCATCATGAGCGCGGTGGTTCCGCCGGCGGTTGCAGAGTTGGGGTCGAACCCGGAGTCGAGGAGCTTCTTCACATCGGCGGTCGCGCCAAAGAGGACTGTCTCAGCCCACGCGTCGAAACGCGCAGGGGTTACGAACGTCCGATCGATGCTCCAGGGAGGTCCCAAAATTGACGCCAGGGCCATGACGGCCCAACTCGATGCGGTCATTGAGAGGAACTGATCATGCCCGTAGGGGTAGCCGCTGTCGAAATACGGTGGGCTTACTGACGCTGGTGGATGGAGGCGGCTCTCCACGTGCCAGGAGCCATTTGCTGCTTGGGTCCTCAGGAGGTAGTCAATTCCGCGTTGCGTAGCAAGGTCCGATGGATCGAGGAAGCCAAACTGACCCAAAGCCACCAATGCCTCGCCAGTCGAATAAGCGTCGCTCGCCCGGCCATCCAGGGAAGCCCATCCACCATCAGCTCGCTGCGTCGCGGCGAGCTCACGGCGCAGTCGTTGCATGGTCCCCTGATCTTCGCCGGCCCACATAAGTCCCAACAATTGGTACGTTCGCTCCTCGGTATCGCGAGGCTTATTGGAAAGCAGCCATTTCTGGGCCTTCGCAATGCGTGCCGTCGTGTCGGTCTTCTGGCTCGGATGGCCCGCAATCTGGATTGCACGCAATGCCAGGGCCGTCTGGGTGAACCGGCTATAGGACTGCGGCGGCCGTTGATGGAAACTCTCCCAATGACCATCGGGATACTGCCGCGCAGCGATCAAACGTGCGTATGCCTGGTCTACGAGGTTTGCGGGCCTTCCGTCCGCAGTCTCCGCAACCAAGCGGTATGCGTCGTCCATCGCGGGCTCAATTACGTTGTTGTATTGCACGGCGCGATCCAGGTCCGTGTCTTCGGCCGGGCCGCGCAGGTTATTCCAAATTCCATGCTCCTGCAGCCCCTCGGAGGCAATCGCCGGCTGATATTGGTGATGACACGAATTGCACGTCTGCTTCGTATGCCAGACTTCCTGCGATTTCTGCATCAGCGTAACCGCCCGCTGAATGGCATCGCGGACTTGCGCATCATCCGCCGCGAAACAGGTCGCGGCGCACAACAACCCTAGGAGGATTCGCATCAGCGAAGCACCGTGAACGGAATCGACGCCTCAGTCTTCTCCCAAAGCAGCGCGAGCGTGCCTTTACTTGAGTTGGGGCCGTCGGGCCGCAGCTCAATGCGGAAGGTTTCCACTGGACTACTCAGCATCTTCACGTTCATCTTCGTCCGGCCGAAATCGCGGGACTCGTCGTAATTGAGATGAAACTGGCCCGTCTGCTTATTTATGATCAGCGTCCAGTCTTTAGCGGTTGGGATGGTCCAGATGCTATAGCTGCCTTTGGGCAGCTTGAGATCGCCCATCTCAAGCGGAGCCTCAGAGGTTATCTCCGTTGCGTAGTTTGCGCCGGTGCACCAGACGCGGTCGAAGGGAACCAGCGAGCCCATGATCGGACGGCCGTGCATGGAGGGCGCATAGTAATCGATACTGATTTTCTTGCCCGCAATTGTTGTTGAGACGGCGGCGGGAGGGCTCGTGAAGCGCTGCGCGTGAGCCGGCCGGCCGACGGACAGCACAAGCACGGCCATGAGCAGCGCGGCCCTTCCAACAGCGGCGATAGGGAGGGCAAGTCGTTTCAAGATGCGATCCTCCTGGGGACATCCTACTACCTTTTCAGCACATCCGAGTTCAGAGCGTCCACGTGCCACCAGCGCGCCGAGTAAACCACCACTGCGGCCGCCGCCCATCCGGCGGCATAGACCGGCTGCGCGCCCCAGCCGGCGCTCGCTGAATGCATCATTCCGAACCAGGCGAACGAGGCCGCGATCAGGCACCACAACGCGGCCCGGCCGAAGCGGCGGTCGATGATCTCGGAAACCAGCGCCGAGACGACCAGAACCAGTAAAAGAAATCCGTTGCCCAGACCTTGAACCGAGGACCAGTAGATCGAACCATTGAGAGCCGCGGCAACCGTGGGGTTCGCCGCCTGGAGCTTCAAAGCAGGCAGCGCCGTGTTGATCGCGGAGGAGACCACGGCTCCCGCCGGAAGCACGAAGCCAAGTAGCACGGCCGGCAGATATTTTCGATCTACTCGATGCAGCGTCGCGGCGCCGACGCCGATGGCGATGTACGCAATCATCGCCGCGAGAATCGACCAAGGGAACAGTTGCGCGATCCAGGTGGTCAGTCCGGCCGTGACGATCAACATGTACAGAGCGGGACTCCATGAGGCGTACCCGATGCGCGCTCCCATAGCCTTATATGGCGGATGGATCGCGTACACCACCGGCGAAACGGCGCTTCCGGCTACTCCAGCGACCAGCGTACCCAGGGCGTCCCAGGCGACGACCGCTCGAGCGCTGTAATCGTCGCCGGCGGCGGACGCGCCTTCCACTGCCGCGATATCTTGCAGAACTTGGTAGACCGCAATCGGAACAATGACGGATAGAAATGGCAGCGCGAGCGTCATAGCGTGCAGCGGAGCGGGGACGCCCGCGAAAGGTAAGCGTGGGGCGATCGCCGGCAAACCCGGATGAACGTAGCCGATCGCAAGAGACACGGCGAGCGGAAGGAGCCACGCCGCGAGGAAGGGAGGGATTCGCCATTTCGTGACGGGGACGCGCCCCAGGACGCCGACAGCGACGATGGCCAGGGCGACGATTCCCACGAATGGCTGGTCGAA
>JASHRP010000575.1 GCA_030037375.1 Bryobacteraceae bacterium
GCGAACCGAAGCCGGAGCCTCCACCTGCGACCCGCGCGTGAAGCACGGAATCAACACCAGCCGCACCCATAAATTCGCCAACTGCGTGAACGTCACTGCCAGAGATTTCACGCGGAAGAACTGCGACCGTCCGTGCAACCGCGGGTAATGATGCACGCCCACTTCAACCACCTCGCATTCGGTGAGCTCCAGTTTGCGAACCAGTTCCACGCAGATTGCCCCGGAAGTTGCAACGAAGGGAGTCTCCTCCAGCAGGCTTCGGCGGATCAGCCGGAAGTCGCAATCGATATCGCTCAGCCGGATCCGGAACAGGAAGCGCGCGAACGCGTTGTAGGTCGAACCGATGAAGATCCGGTGCCAGGGATCGTTCCGCTCCAGCTTGCGCCCGTTCACCAGGCCCACGTTCGGACTCATCTCGCCCAGCAGCTTCGGCAGCTCGCCGATGTCGTATTGCCCGTCCCCATCCGTGTAAAATACCAACTCCTTCTTCGCGGCCTCGAAGCCGGAGCGCAGCGCTTGGCCGTAGCCCAGATTCCGTTCGTGCGTCACTACCCGCAAATGCGGGGTGTATCTTTTTTGCAACTCCTCCAGGACGGCGCCAGTCGAGTCGCTGCTCCCATCGTTAATTACGATAACTTCGTAATCGGAGGCGCATGCCGCTAACACGGCAAACGCCTTATCGATCAACGCCGGAAGCGAAGGTGCGTCATTGTATGCGGGGAAAAAGACACTAACCGGGAAAGTTGCCATTAGAGTATGCCGAATCACAGAACCACATACTCTATCATGAAGTTTCGCCTGCCGCACGGTCCGCCCGGCAAAACCCTACACCTTGGCCAAAAGGCTAGGGTTAGGCCTGCGGTTCTTGAGCTTGCGGCCTCGTCTGGGGTTTTTCTTTGGCGGGCACTGCCGACTTTATCGGGCTCAAAAGAACGTGCGCGTTCCGGCCTTCCAGGCGCGGCTGGCCCTCGATCGAGCCGACCTGGGCCAAATCGGCGGCGAAGCGCAGCAGCAGCTTCTTGCCCAGATCCACGTGCGCGATCTCGCGTCCGCGGAACTGCACCACGGCCTTCACCCGGTTGCCTTCCTGCAAAAAGCGGATCGCGTGGTTCTTCTTGAAGTCGTAGTCGTGGTCATCCGTATTGGGCCGGAACTTGATTTCCTTGACCTGGATTACGTGCTGCTTCTTCTTGGCCTCGTGCTGCTTCTTCTTGTTCTCGTACTGCCATTGGCCGTAATCCATGGCTTTGGCCACGGGCGGCTCGGCGGTTGGCGCGATCAGGATCAAATCCAGCCCCATGTCTTGCGCCTTGCGCACGGCAGCGGGAGTGGGCATGATCTCGACCGAGCCGTCAGGAAACACGGCCCGGACTTCACGGGCGCGAATCGCCTCGTTCACATTTTCCCGGATTTTTGGCCGGCGGGGTGGAAAGCCTCTTGGAATCATCCGATGAGGGTCTGGATCGCAGCCGGCGAGAGCATCATGACCAAATAGTACCAGATCCAGCGCTCTGCTTGAAGCGAGTTAATGCCTGCGGCCGTTCGCGTGAACTGCCCCGTTTCGCGCATCAGCAATCAAGGAATCCGTTCTCCGCGTCAAGAAACACCCGCTTTAAAGAGCGCCGCGCGCCGCGATCCCGCACGTCAACGTGAATCGTTCCAATCGAGTCCATCTGCTTAGCTGACGGCTTGCCGCCTTCACCTCTTCCAAGGCCGGCTCATGGCATAATAATGCGATGCTCCGGGACATAACCAGCTTGGCGCGCGGCTGTCAATATGACTTTCGGCCTACAGCCTCCCCGAACGATCAGCTCCACTATCTTTTCGATGAATGGGTTCCCTACTACCGAACGAAGTGGGCCACCGCCCGATATCTTCGACCGGGCCGGATATTGGAGATTGGAGTCCGCTATGGGTATTCGGCCTTAGCCTTTCTCAATGCCTGTCCTTCGGCCGAATACGTCGGGATAGAACTTGACACGGATTCTTATGGAGGCGAGGCCGGCGCCCTCAATTGGGCGCGTCAAAAGACCGCCCTCTACAACGCGCAGTTTATTGTTGCGGACTCTCAGAAGTTTGACCGCTTTCCCGGCGGCGATTATGACCTGATTCACATAGACGGCCAGCAGGACGAGAAAGGCTTTGAGCACGACATGGAAGTCGCGCTCCGCCAGGCATCGCACGTCCTTGTAGACGGTTACT
This sequence comes from Bryobacteraceae bacterium, assembly GCA_030037375.1. Classification (GTDB taxonomy): domain Bacteria; phylum Acidobacteriota; class Terriglobia; order Bryobacterales; family Bryobacteraceae; genus Palsa-187. The sequence continues at coordinate 2,203 of JASHRP010000575.1, forward strand.
TCTGGACGAGGGAAAACTTTCTAACGGCTTCCGAGTTCTTATTTCGGAATCGCGATTTGATCGAGTTCTATGGCGTCATCCCTGGATATGCTGGGGATCTTTTGATCGCAAGGAAAGAAACGCCCAAATCCGGCTCAGGAGCCGTTTGCACAAGCGCCGACATCCGCGGCGCATACACGAAGCACTATTATCTCGGTGACTGCGGCGGTTTCGACTCCTTCAAGCGCACGCGCGGAACCAAGCTGGAAGACGGCAGGCTGCGGACGGTCGCGCAACTGGCGGATCTTGCCACGCGCGGGCGGGCCTTGGATCTCGGTTGCGGGCGGGGAGAGCTAAGCATTGCCTTGGCCAGAGCGGGATTTGAGACGGCCGGCATCGATTACTCGGCAGACGCCATCGCGTTAGCTGAGGACGCGAAAGCGGCCACGGAAGATCCGTCGCTTAACTTGAAGTTCATTTGCTCGGACGTGGCCCGAGCGCCGTTGGAGGGGACATACGATCTGGTGGTCGCCGCGGATCTAATCGAGCATCTTGCTCCCCAAGAGCTCGATAAGCTCTACAAGAAGGTTGCCGGCCATCTAGCCCCTGACGGGCTTTTTGTGCTCCATACCTTTCCCAACCTTTGGTATTACCGGTATGAGCACGCCAGAAAGCGCCACCTAGCCCAGTCGGTGGGCGCGTATTTGCCCGCGAACGCGCGGTCACGTTATGAAAGACTGATGCACATTAACGAACAGTCTCCGCGAGTCTTGCGCCGGCAACTCAGGGGCTATTTTCCGCACGTCCTGTTGTGGTTCAGTGACCATGAGCTGTCGGCGCCCTATGAGAACCTTCGACGGAGGTTCTCGATCGCGGAGATGAGGCGCTCCGGCGATCTGTTTGCGATAGCTTCAAAACGTCATCTGGATGTGGCGAGTGTGCTCGCCCATTTTCGGATGCAGCCCATAGATGCGCTCTCGACGGGTGATCTCCTAGTTCGAACGGTAAGGGCGCCTGCGATGGTGCAACCTGAATCCAAGTTCGATGTCGATTTGATTGTGACCAACCGGTCAAAGGTTCCGCTCAAGAGTTTTCCGCCTAATCCCGTTCATTTGTCTTATCACTGGATCGAGGGGAACTCGGGTCAAGTGGCGATCTTGGATGGAACACGCACACTACTGGAGCCCCCGCTTGACGGACAGTCCGAGAGGCGATACCGGATGTCTGTGACGGCGCCGATGAATCCGGCGGATTACATCCTGCGAGCAACGCTCGTCCAGGAAAGCTGCGGCTGGTTCGATGCCGGCCCAGTGGGAGCCTTTTCGGATAAATGCGTCAAGGTCGGTGACCAGAATCCAGGCGCTCGCCCGAAACGAAGTATGATTTCTGACGAACGAAAAGGGAACCCAGATGTCGACGAGCAAGGTGAACACAGAGCGGATCGTCGGGGCTCTGAAGCTGCTTGAAGCAGGCCGCTCGTCGGGAAGACAACGCGGAAGGTCGGGCGTCGCGTCGCACGATCTATGCCTGGGAACCGAAGTATGGCGGCACGAACGAGGCCGCCGCTATTCGTTAGACTGTGAATCGACCGGGTGGCATGGCGGCCTAGCCTCCAGTGATCCGGCCCGCTTCTTGACGACTACGCTATTCTGCGGTTAGCAGCCCGCTAAGGGCCGCTCGCGGCCCTCGATCCGGCCGAGCACCTCCGGACGCGGCCCGTGAGCCAGGCTCCGTTTTGCGGGCGGTACTTAAGTGAAGAGGCCTATATGTCTATCCGACCCGTCAAAAACCTCATCAAATCCCGCCCGACGCTCGAAGGCGCGGGCGTCCATCTCCGCCGAGCCTTCGGTTTCGGCAACACCTCCGATTTCGATCCCTTCCTCCTCCTCGACGATTTCCGCAACGACGTGCCCGCCGAGTATCTCGCCGGCTTCCCGTGGCACCCGCACCGCGGCATCGAGACCATCACGTACGTCCTCGCCGGCAAGGTCGAACATGGCGATAGCATGGGCAACCGAGGCTCCATCGATTCCGGCGATATTCAATGGATGACCGCCGGCCGCGGCATCATCCATCAGGAGATGCCCAAGGGCGATCCGCAAGGCCGCATGCACGGCTTCCAGCTCTGGGCCAATCTTCCGGCTTCGAAGAAGATGACCGCGCCGCGCTATCAGGAAATCAAGGCGCCCGAAATCCCCATCGTCACCGATGACGACGGCACCGAAGCGCGCATCGTCTGCGGAAACTTCTGGGGCAAGAAGGGACCCGTCGAAGGCATCGCCACGGACCCAACCTATATCGACGTCACCGTCCCGCCCGGCCGCCGCAAAACGCTCCCGGTCGAAACAACGAGCCACGCCTTCGCCTACGTTTTCGCGGGCTCAGGCAAATTCTCAAACGCCTCAGGCCCGCAGCCCGTGCCGACCGAAACTGCTCAAGGCATCAAAGCTGTCGAAGTCGATAACCGTTCGCTGGTTCTCTTCGATAGCGGCGATGAAGTCACCGTCGAAGCTGGACCCGAAGGCATCCGCTTCCTGCTGGTCTCCGGCCGCCCGCTTCAGGAACCCGTCGCCTGGCACGGCCCCATCGTCATGAACACGCAAGCCGAGCTTCGCCAAGCCTTCGAGGATCTCAATCGCGGGACGTTCCTCGATGCGGCCGCGAAGTAGCTGGACGTTAGTTGCCCGCCGGGGTCTGATCGACGTGATCGATCACCATTACATCAACCGGAACCTTCGTCGCCTTTAGGTCCAGTCCAAGCTTCCGAACAGCAGCAACAGCGGAGGCGAGCAGATCGTTGATGTCCTGGTCCCGGGTGATCTGTGCGTATTCCAGCTTGAAGTCATACTTCCCGGAGAGTCCAGTGTGATCCACGACGCGGACCGGTCCCTGGCGCGATAACGGCAATTGCAAAAGGTCCTCAAGGACGGAAACAGGTTGTGATCGCACCGACGTCAGCATGCGTCCATTCAGCGCCATGCCGCGAAACGCCGGATACCCGGGAGGCAAGTCAGGGTATCCGTCCTTGTCCCGTTGCATCCCCGCTCCGCCGATCACGACACCCGGCCTTTCCGGCGCGGGCCCATTCGGCGGCGCGGCCGGAGTGAGCTTCGGCCCTCCCTTTCCGATCACGAGTTCGTACCCATCGAAGTCTTTTTTCACGAAGTGATACGCCAGATGAAAGCGCGACTTGAGCAAGTTCCGCATCATCTCCTCGGCCTGGCCCTTGGTCGCGCCGCGCGGCACCTTTGCCTCGACGTCGCAAACAGGAACCGTAAAAGCGTCGCTCTCATAGACCCAATCCGGCGCGATCACCTCATCGCCTCTCTTACCGAATGCCGTACTAATGAGCCTGCCCATGGACACGTGCGTATAAGAGATTCGTTCCGGGTCCGAGGTCCCAGGTCCGCCTTTCATGATCCCCACGAAGGGATGCGTCGGCCCACGCACCGAAGCGACTTCAAACTGCAGATCGTCAGCCGCCAGCGCGATTGCGGAACCCAGAAAGAATGCAGACACGATCGAGCGAAAAATCAGGCCCATATCCGCTCCTCGTCGGGAAAGTCAAAAACAGTCTATCAACATCGGTTACACGTCAGAAATAAGCCGAATTCCGTGGCTCGGTCGCGTGGATGCCGATGTATACTGGGCGGCGAGGTCGCTATGCGCCGGTCATATCTATTGAGCTTTGTAACTCTCATCGCGTTAGCGTGGACTCCGCTCCAGCGCGCGGCTTCCACGCAATCCCCTGCCGCGATCGCGAGTGCTTCCGTTGCAAGGGTCACACTGGCTCCCGCCGGGCCGTTCCACGTTTCGGGAAACCAGGTCCTCGACTCCAAGGGAAAGGTCTTCGTCATTCGGGGTACCCAAGTGGTTCCCTTCCACCTGGATAAAGTCGCATACGATAACCGCGCTGGCCTCGACTACGGCGCTCTCTCCGCGACCACCCTCAGCGCAATTCGCTTGCGCTTCAATCTAAACGCTGTTCGATTGCCACTGGATTTAAGCGAGAGGGTCAGACCGGGCTACTTCGCCGCGCTCGCCAACGTAGTTCGCCGCGCCAACAGCATGGACCTTTTGGTAATTCTGGCAACCGGCGACACGCAAGATCGATTGCCCGAGCTCGCGGCATACTTCAAAACCTATCCGAACGTCATGTTCGAGACAGCCAACGCGGACGCTGTTCGCGCGATCCGCGCCGCTGGCGCTGTGCAACCGGTGATCCTCAACGCAACCACGGACACGGACGATTCAAATGTCATCTACGAATCGTCGCCCGCATATTCGAATCTGCGCACGAACGCCGATCGCGACCACCAGTTCAGCTCGCGCGCTCGCAGCATGCCTGTCCTCGCCACCGGCCTCGATCCCGAGCTCGCCGACGCGAGCGCGTGCGCAACCATTCCCTCCGATCCTTCCGCCGCAGCCGCACTTATTGAGGCCAACCTCGATTACTTCGACACGCATTCGATCTCCTGGATCATTTCTTCCTTCGAGCCGGGCAAGCTGATCCGCGACTTGTCCCTGCACGATGCCACAACGCTCGAAAACGGTTGGACGTGCGGCAGGCCCGATTCTCCGCCCGCGGGCATTGGCAGAATCATCCAAGCCCACATGCGCGGCAGCGTTGAACGTGAATTGTTCGTCGTCAGCGGCGCCGGCGGAATGGACATCGCGCGCGGAGCCTTCGCGCTCGCTTATGGACCGGTGATGGCGACCCACGACGCACAGTCGCTCGGACCGCGCGAGCCGGTGAAGCTTGGCGGGATCTCGATTCAAGTAACGGATGCGCGCGGAGTCACGCGTCCCGCCGGAATCTTCTGGGCTTCGGAGGGCTGGGGGCAGACGAACTTCACCATTCCGGATGGCTCGGCTCCAGGTCCGGCGCGCATGACCGTGGTGCGCGACGACGGGAGCCAAACCCGCGCCAACATCACCATCGCTGACACAGCGCCCGGTTTCGTCACTGGTCATAGCTGCCGTGGACCGGCAATCGGTACGGCTACGTTCTCTTTGAGTGGCCGCACTGTGACTTCTGATATTTCTTCATGTAAAGGATTCGACTGCCGCACCATCGCGATTCCCGTCGCCACGGGTGCAACCACGCGAGTCCAGATCCGCGGCAGCGGGTTCCGTCACGCGAACTCCGCCAGCTCAATTGAAATGCGCATCGCCGGCGTCCGCGTTCCTGTGGTCTCATTCGGTCCGGTTAACTCGCTCGGAGAAGATCAAGTCACCATCGAGATTCCTTCCAGCTTGTATGGAATCGGCGAAACGGATCTAATCTGCCATTTGAACGGCCGGATCTCAAACGCGACTCGGATTCGCATTGGAAAGGCGAAGCCCGTTTCCTAAGCGGTCCGCATGCTCTCGTGGTCACTCACCATCCGGGTCGCCGGGTTCGGCGCGCTGACCGCGTTCGCATTGCTCGGATTTCAGGTCGGCACGAGCAGCGCACCCTATCGTTGGGATCTACCCCCAGGCTTCCCCACTCCCCGAGTTCCGCCCGATAATCCAATGTCGGAAGCCAAGGTCCGTTTGGGCCGTTACTTGTTCTACGACACACGGCTATCCGTAAACGGCATGGAATCCTGCGCATCCTGCCATCGTCAGGAGCTCGCGTTCACGGATGGCCGCGCGGCCGCCGTCGGAGCTACCGGGGAATCGCACCCGCGCAGCTCGATGAGCCTCGTGAACGTCGCGTATAGCTCCGTCCTGACGTGGAGCGATCCCGACATGAGGTCGCTCGAGAAGCAGGCTCTGGTACCGATGCTTGGCGAACATCCGGAGGAGCTGGGTCTTCACGGCCGCGAGGAAACAGTTCTCGCCAAACTCGCCGCTCATCCGGTGTATAGCAAGCTGTTCCCGGAGGCATTTCCCGAATCGAATCCGTTCACGTTGAGCAACGTCGCCAAGGCGCTGGCGAGCTTCGAGCGCACGATTATCTCCGCGCGATCTCCGTGGGATCGCTTTCACCACGGCGACTCCAATGCGATTTCGGATTCGGCCAAGCGCGGCGAGGTTCTGTTCTTCAGCGACGTGCTTGCCGGCTGCTTCCGCTGCCACGGCGGATTCAACTTCAGCGATTCCACGTTCCACAACACCGGGCTCTACAATTTGGCCGGCGATTTCTCCTACCCCTCGCCGAACCTCGGAATTTATTCGCACACCAAGCGGCTCGCCGACGTCGGCAAATTCAAAACCCCGACGCTCCGCAACGTGGAGCTGACCGCGCCGTACATGCATGACGGCAGCATCGCGACGCTGGGAGATGTGCTCGACCACTACGCGGCCGGCGGCCGAACCATCGAAACCGGCCCCTTCGCCGGAGTCGGACATGATAATCCCCACAAAGACCCGAGAATGACCGGTCTTCACTTGACCGCCCAGCAGCGCGAAGACCTGCTCGCGTTCTTGAGGAGCCTCACGGATCGGGAAGTGACGCAGGACTCGCGGTTATCGAATCCATTTCTCCCCGCCAAACAATGAGCAGTCCGACGTTCATTCGCTCGTATTCGTGTTTATTCGCGGCTAAGTTTGCGGGGTGATCCCCCGCCCGATAACCACCCATCCAAGCTATACTCGCTTCCTGATGAACGGAAACCGCCAAAGGCGTGCGGCCGCACTGTTCGAAGTCCTGGGAGTGTACCTCGTCGGCCCAGTCTTGATGATCGCGCTACGGCGTCTGCTCGGCGTTTCGCTCCCGAACCCGCTGAGCAACTTGACCGCCCACGCATCCAACACCGATTTAATCGTCGCGTCCCGGCAATTGTTCACGTTGCTGGTCGTCCAAAACGCCGGTTACTTTTTGATCGCCATTCCGCTCAATTGGTGGCATCGCCGGCGAGGACCGGGCGGCTACGGCCTCACCAAAGCCGGCCATGCGTGGAAATTTCTGCTCCTCGCAGGAATCGGAGCCGCCGCCTTCTGGGAGTGGCCGGTCGTGGCGCTCAGCCCTGGCGAACTCGATCCATCCCAGCCCCACCGTTCCGTGGCGTCAGGCGTTCTTCGACATGTCCTGGATGCGCTGGCAATTCTGGCTTTTCGCCGGGGTCGTCAGTTGGGCGGGCGCTCCTTTTTTCGAGGAGCTTTTCTATCGCGGCTACTGTCAGCGGCGGCTGGCGGAGGATTGGGGTGACGGCCCCGCGATCTTCGGAGCCGCGTTCCTCTTTACCTTCTCGCACAGCCAGTATCTGAAGCTCGACCCCTACCACGCCGGCATGACGATCGGTCTGCTCCTCTCCGCGATCGGCTTCGGCGCCGTGTTTGCCTGGACGCGTTCGCTGATTCCGGCGATGATCGCTCACGCCATATTCGACGTTCCATTGACCGCAGTCTGGCAGGGCGTTCTTCTCGCCGGGCTCATCCTCGGCACTGCTGTGGCGCGGCCGCAGGCGATTCGTGCGATCAGGAAGGTGTTTTCCTCCGCCAGCGTCGTAGCATGCGCCGCGCTCGGAGCTCGGAGCCGGCTACGCGATCCTCACTTCGATCGACCGAATAATTTATTTCGTAATCGGGCCGGCGCCCGCCTCATGCCGGATAATCGAAGCAACTTAAGACGTGCACTTGCCTGGCCAGGCAGCCCGCTCTTTTAGATGTATTCGGTTCCGCAAAGCCGGTCAAAACGGCGGAGCGGAATCGGAGGGAGGATCGGTTCTTTTAGCGAAGGAAGTTCGGACGGACGAGTGTCTATTTACTCGCCGCGATCGCGCGCACTTTCACCGCATCCGCCGTCGGAAAATCTTCCGGGACCTTCTGCGTCACCTTGCCCGTCGCGGCCCACTCCGTTCCGCGCTGCAGCGTCACGATGAACCCTACGCAACTCAGCGCCGGAATATCGTGCCCCATCGTCGTATGAAACACCCGCCCCTTGCCGAAACTCAGCGCCATCAGGATCGGCTCATCCTTGCCCGTCCCGTTATTCGCCGGATCCGAGTACGCCGTCCCCAGTACATCCATATTCATGCCCGGCCCGCGCAGATTGGCATATAGCTCATCGCCCGCGTGCATAAACACCGGCGGCAATCCTTTTGTCACCGGATGCTCGGCATCACGAACCGTTATCTTGAACGGCAGCCGCTGCCCATGCGACCCAGCCATTCCCGGAGAAGAATCCGCTTCCATTTTTCCGTCCTTATAGAACCAGTGCGGACCCGCGCCCTGCCTGCGGCCTCGCCATCCGCCCACGCCGATCATCTCGTTGTACGCGGTCCAATTCGGAAACGCGTTATCAGCCGCGTGAACCGACACGAACCCTCCGCCATTTTTCACGTACTGCTCGAAGGAGGCTTCCAAATCAGCCGGCCACGTCCCCGAATCTAGATTCGACACCACGACCGCGTACTTCGTGAAATCAGGTTTAAAATTGCTGAAATCTCCAGACGCCGGCGGCGCAGTGACCACGTCCACCTGAAACAGCCCGCTCTGTTCGAGCTCCGCCTTCAGCACTGGAGTCGTCTCGCGCCACGCATGATACGTTCCCGCGCTCTCTCCATCCAGAAGCATCACCCGAATCGGCGCAGCCCCGGCCGCGCACGCGCACATCACCAGCGGTATTACCAGCTTCATACTGCTCCCACACTACACCACTTTTTCGTCCCGTGCGGCTCGGGTAATACAATTAAGAAAGACTTTCTTGCCGGTTGTATACTTGTCTCCCAGGAGCGTGCCCCAATGCCCAACAAATCATCGGACGAATCAAAACAATCGAAGCGGAAGCCCGGAGCGCCGAAGGGCCTGAGCCGCCGGAGTGTCTTCAACGCAGCCTCCCTCGCCGCGATCGGCGGCGCGGCCGCCACCGGCCTGTCCTGGCAGCGCGTGAACGCGCAGACCACCAAGGAAGCTCCCAAAGAAGTCAAGAACGAGCCCAAAAAGGTCGAGGAAATCGAGAACTTCAAATACGACCTCGAGAAGCAAACTCACTGGGTTGGCCCCGGAGGCTCGGCTAAGGAAGCTACGGTCGAAGAGTTTCCGGTTTCGCAGAGCATCGCTGGCGTGTCCATGCGGCTCGATCCCGGCGCTATCCGCGAGCTGCACTGGCACGCCCTCGCCGCCGAATGGGCCTACATGCTGGAGGGCCGCTGCCGCGCCACGGTTATCACCCCGGAAGGCCAAGCTGACATCGCCGATTTCGAAGTGGGTGACACCTGGTATTTCCCGCGCGGCCACGGCCACGTGCTGCAGTGCCTTGGCCCCGGCCCGTGCCACTTCCTGCTGGTATTCGATAATGGCCACTTCTCCGAGTTCGGCACCTTTAGCGCGACCGATTGGATTTACAACACGCCGCCAGATATCCTCGCGCGCAACCTCGGCCTGCCCGCGGCGGCCTTCGCACAATTTCCGAAGAAGGAGCTGTACATCGGACCCGGAAAGATTCCGCCGCAGTCGCTGGAAGCGTACCGGAATACCGAAATCGAGCCCGGCCAGAGCAATCACAAATACCGGCTGGATCACACTCCGCCGCGAACCTATCCCGGCGGCGTGGAGCACCTGGTCTCTTCGAAAGAGTTTCCGATTCAGACCACGCTAACCGCGGTCAAGATGACTCTGCAACCCGGCGGCCTGCGGGAGATGCACTGGCATCCGCACGCCGATGAGTGGCAGTACTACATCAAGGGCCGTTCGCGGGTGCGCGTCTTCGGGTCGCACGGCCGCTTCAAGGAAGAAGAGTTCGGTCCCGGCCAAGTGGCCTTCATCAAACAAGGCTACGGGCATTATGTCGAGCAGTTGGGCAATGAGCCGACCGAAATCCTGATCCTGTTCAACAGCGGCGAATATCAGGAGATCTCGCTGACCAACTGGCTGGGCGGAAACCCGGTGTCGATCCTCGAAAGCAACTTCGGCATTTCGCGCGACCTGATCAACCAGCTTCCGAAGAAGGAAATCGGCATCATTGGCCGCAAGGCTTGAGAATTTTCCGCGCTGACTAGAACTAAGGGGATACGTCACGCGATCCTCTTGTCTCTCCGCTTCTCGCCGTCATCGGCGGGATTCTGCTCGGGCATTCGCTAGGTTTATCAAATGGGTTAACTTTCTCGGCGCGCGACGCCGCTTGGCCGATCCTCGCCCTCCTTTTCCTGGGCGCGTGCTCGCGTGGCTCGCCGTCACTGCGCCGAGCATGCATCTGGCTCGCGTTAGTGTTCGCCGGCGTTTTGGATCTTTGTCTCCACGCGCCGCCTCCACCGCCGGAGATCGACGCGGGATTTCGCGAGACGGTTCTGCTCGACGGCTGCGTGGTCGAACCTACCGTATTCTCGCCTGGCCGTGAGCAATTCACGCTGGAGCTGGATTGGAAAGCCCGCGCACGCGTGAGTTTACCGCTCGAAGATGGCCCCGATGTCCCGCGCCAGGAGCTAGCGTACGGACAAAGAGTGGAAATCGAGGCTCGTGTGCGCCGCCCGCACAACTACAACAATCCCGGCGGATTCGATTACGCCGCGTATCTCGCGCGTCAGGACATATTTTGGACTGCGACGATGACGCGTGGATCGCAAGCCACGGTGTTGCCCGGCCGCTGCGGATCGCGCATTCTCTCGGCCGTCTACGCGCTGCGCACATCGGCGCTTGAAACGCTGGACCAGCTTTATGCCGGCGATCAATATTCCACGGCCATGATGCAGGGAATTCTAATCGGAGAAACCTCCGGTCTTGAACGCGTATGGACCGAAGATTTCCGCCGCACCGGAACCTTTCACGCTCTGGTAATCTCCGGCGTTCACGTGACAGTGCTCGCCGGAGTTCTCCTGTTCCTGTTGCGCGTCTGCGCCGTGCCGGAACTGGGCGCGCTTGCGGCAACGGCCGCGGCCGCGTGGCTGTATGCGCTGGTTTCGGGACTCTCCGCTCCGGTAATCCGCGCGGCCGGTGGGTTCAGCTTGTACCTGATCGCTCGATTCCTGTTCCGCAGAACCCGCGTGATGAATCTGCTCGCCGCGGTCGCGCTGGCATATCTCGCGTGGGATCCGAACGCGATCTTCGACGCGAGTTTTCAACTGTCGTTTCTTTCTGTCGCGGCGATCGGCTCTTTGGCTGCGCCGCTGCTGGAACCGCGCATCGCACCGATGGCTAGAGCCATGCACGGCCTTTCGGACGAGGATCGCGACCGGAATCTCGATAGGCACGCCGCCTCAGCACGCGTTGAACTGCGCCTCGCCGCGGAGACGCTGGCCTTGTGGACGCGGCTGCCGCAATCGTGGGCGGAAGGAATTGTGGAGAGATGCGCGCGATTGGCGATGTTCGCCGTGGAAATGGCGGTGATATCCACTGTGATTCAGATTGGGCTTGCGTTGCCGATGGCCGAATATTTCCATCGCGTTTCGCTCACCGGGCTGAGCGCCAATTTACTGATCTGCCCGCTGATGGAGGCGGTGATTCCACTGGGATTCGCGGCTGTGTTCACCCGATCGCACTTGCTGGCCGCGCTGGCGGGATGGTTGTTGAAAATCTCCGCACGAATCGCCGATTGGCACGCCGGCTTCGAGCCATCCTGGCGCGTGCCGGATCCGCCGCTCTGGTTCGCCGCCATCCTGGCGATTTCTTTGATCGTGCTCGCCGGAATCGCCAGACGGAAAAGAGTTTGGCCGCCGGCGGCGATCCTTGTTCTGGCCTTGTTCGTTGTGCTGATCTGGCACCCTTGGCCGCCGGATACCAAGCCCGGCCAGCTTCAGCTGACTTCCATCGATGTCGGGCAGGGCGATTCCCTGCTACTCCTGTTCCCCGGAGGCGCGCGGATGCTGATCGACGGAGGCGGGCTGCTTGAGTTCGGACGGACGCGCAAGTCGAAC
>JASHRP010000576.1 GCA_030037375.1 Bryobacteraceae bacterium
AGAAAGATCGGCGCTCCGCCGAGCGGATTGACGATGGGAAACAGCGCGCCCACCACCAGGAAGATCCTTGCCGTAAGCTCGCCGAACGCGGTTTGCACGTTTGAAGGCGGACCCTCTCGATTTCCGCCTGCTTCTTATTCTATTGGCCGGCTATGCCAAAGTGAGCAGCGTCACTCGGATCTGCGCCGAGCCAATTCCATCAAGCTCTCATGCGTTCCCCGAGCCCCCGGTCCTTCGGTGGCTCCGTCCGGGTATAGCCGCGAATATTTGCCATCCTCGCCGAGCGTCCATGCTTGCCGCCGGTCCCGCAGGCAAATATCCAGAACTTCCCACAATCTCGCCTTGGCCTTCCCATCTACAACCGGCGTCACCACTTCCACGCGTTTGGAGAGATTGCGGTACATCCAGTCCGCCGATCCAATGAAGAATTCCCCTTGCACCGGATCGTCCATGGCAGCCGCGAAGTGAAAAATGCGCGAATGCTCCAGAAACCGGCCAACAATCGATCTAACACGAATCCCCTCGCTTCGCCCCGGCACGCCCGGACGGAGGCAACAGAACCCGCGCACGATCAGGTCCACCGGCACGCCCGCCGATGCCGCGTCGCACAAGGCCTCCACGATCTCCGGATCCTCGAGCTGATTCATCTTGGCGATAATCCGGGCCGGCAATCCGGCGCGCTTGTTCGCCGTCTCCCGCCGGATCAACTCGAGAACACGCTGGCGCATGGTGACTGGCGCCACCAGCAGGGTAGGGCAGTCCGGCGTCCGCGAATGCCCAGTCAAATAATGAAACAAATTGACCGCGTCGCGTGTGATCACGGGATTGCACGTGAACAATCCGAAATCCGCGTACAAACGCGCCGTCCGAACGTGGTAGTTGCCCGTCCCGATGTGCACATAGCTCCGCAGCCCGTCCGCCTCCTTGCGAACCACCAGCGCGAGCTTCGCGTGGGTCTTCAACCCTTGCACGCCGAACGTCACGTGCGCGCCCACCCGCTCCAATTCAGCCGCCCAATGCAAATTGCGTTCTTCATCGAAGCGCGCCTTGATCTCAATCACGCACGCCACTTGCTTGCCGCTCTCCGCCGCCTTCACCAGCGACTTCACGAACGGAGTATCGTCGCCCACGCGGTACGCGGTCATCTTCACCGCAACCGTCTCCGGATCGGCCGCCGCCTTCGCGATGAAGTGCTCCACGCTGCCTTCAAAGCTCTCGTAAGGATGGTGCACCAGCACGTCGCCCGCGCGAATCGCAGTGAACATATCGCCGGAATGTTCGAAACCGGCGGGCGGCAGCGGATTCCAGGCCGGATCCCGCAGCGCTGGAACCGGCAGGCTTGCGATCTGAAACAGCGACGTGTAATCCAGCTCGCCCGGAAGGTCGTAAACATCCAGCGGGCTCAAGTCGAACCGCTTGCGCAGCATCTCTTTAATCGCCGGATCGGCCCCGGGCGCAAACTCCAGCCGCACCACCGGCTCATAGCGGCGCTGCCGGATCTGCGCCTGAACCAGATCGCGCAGGGCTTCGTCCGACTCATCGTCGATTTCCACCTCCGCGTCACGAGTTAACCGGAATAAAGTCGTCCCCGAAAGTTTCATTCCGGAATAAAGCTTGCCGATATTTCCGCGAATAATCTCATGAAGAGCGGCAAATACATACTGACCCGCCGGCACATCCGCCTTCAGCGGAACCCATTGCCTCAATACGGACGGCACCTTCACCCGCGCGTACGACGACGTCCCTTCCTCCGGATCTTCGAGAACGAACGCCAACGACGTGGAAAGATTCGACAGGAACGGAAATGCGTGCGCCGGATCGAATACCAGCGGGATCAGCGCCGGGGAAATTTCGGAATCGAAGTAGCGGCCGGCCTCCTCCTGTTGCGCTTCGGTCAAGCCATCCCAATTCACCACCCGGATTCCGTTCGCCGCCAAGCCCGGAACCACCTGACCCCGGAAACATTCAGCTTGCCGCTGGAGGCTCTCCACCAGCCTTCGCCGCACCTCTCCGAGCAGGTTCGCCCTCTCTGGCGTCGTGTCTTGCCGCAGTATCGAGATCCTCTTCATGAAGAACTCGTCCAGGTTCGACGTGAAGATCGCGAGGAACTTCGCCCGTTCGAGCAACGGCGTGCGCTGATCGAGCGCTTCCGCGAGCACGCGGCCGTTGAAGTCCAGCCATCCCAGATCGCGGTCAAGCCAAATTTCCGAAAGTGCCTGGGAGACTTCGCAATTGAGAATTCCCGTGTCGCCGATCGAGACCGCGGTAGCAGCGCTCATAGAAGGTCTTCATTGTATTCCCGCAACCTCGCCGTGCCATGACAACGGCGTGTCAATCGCGTGACGCGACTGTCCACGGCTCACCAATAACTCGCCGAATTCAAAGTTTGCTCACGCCTTGGGAGGCAGCCGGAAGCCGCTCGGCTTGTACAATGAATCGCCGCGGCGCGGGTCCCACAAAATAGAACGGATAACAAGTTACGAGAGTCAGAGTTTCCGTCTTTGTCGGCATGAGCACTTGAGTATCGCCGGGCTCGACAATCTCAGTGGAAATTACGCGGTATTCAAATTCACCCGCCAAGGTAGTCACTTCGATCGTGTCGTGATTGCGAATGAGGCGCAGCGGGCGAAAGAACGTGTCCCGATGTCCGGCGATCGCCGCATTGCCTTCCCGCCCCGGCAGCGATGTTCCCGGTATGTGGCCTGCCGCGACTGCGAGATCCCGATCCCCGACGCCCTCCACGATCAAAGCCGACAAGCCAAGGCGGGGAATGGCAAGTCTGCCAATCACCCGCCCCTCCCCCCACTTTTGAGGCTTCGGCTCGACCGCGGAGAGCTCCGGGGAAGCTGCCGCGTGGGCGGCCGCCACCGAATGAAGCGCTCCGGACAACTTGCGCTCTTCGATGACTTGGTAAGCCCTGGCAGCCAGGACCTGGCCGCTCCAGCACCCCAACGCGAACACGCCCGTGAAGACCAGGATGAATTCAGCAGCTTTTAAGAGCTTCATTCTAAATTCGCGCAGCAACTCTAGCCGCGAACGAGTCTCAGGCAGAGACCTCCGCCAAGGCAGAGCAGCCCGAGCATCCCAATGAGCGGCAAGTCGCTGGCCGTCGCAGGGAGTTGCGGGGCCGCGGGCGCGGGCTGAGGCGCATCGACTGCTGCAAACACCTCGGCGATCTCGACCTCGTTCTGGGCCGGTGTCTGAGCCTTGAGCGGAGCCGTTTGCATGGCGACCACGTGCGGTTCCTGCATGGTTTTGGCGGGCATGGTGGTGTTCTGCGTGAGCTCCTCGGGCATGGATGGCACGGGGGTATTGTTTGCTTTGGCTAGCGCAGCGGCCTTTGGCTTCGGATACACGAAGTCGTGGCCGTAGTTATCGCCGGGGTAGAACCACGCCTTCACGGCTTCCGGCGTGCCGGCAGGGCGCTCATCAAAAGTGATGATCGGTTTGTCGGAAGGCTTTATGCGATAGTCCGGGATAGCGAGAAACATGCCATACAGGTGACTCTCGTCTTTGTTAAAAACCTCGATGATATTCCGATCCGAAGACGAGTCAGCCAATTTAAAAACGTACGTTCCAGGCAGCAAAACCTGGCCGGGAATTTCAACCGGAGCGCTGAATGTGATAACGGTTCTCTGGTCCCAGTCATCCGCTCTTGCCACGTGGGTCATCGCACCGACGATGGCGGCGCTGACGATTAATACTAGTTTGGATTTCATTCTTTTCTCCTCTCAGGAAT
>JASHRP010000577.1 GCA_030037375.1 Bryobacteraceae bacterium
CGACATCCGCGAAGCCGCGCTGGCCACCTGCCCGGCGCCGTGGGTCAGGTTTGCGACTACGGTGCGCAGGGATCCGTTCACGCTCCGGACAATCGCCGTCGCCATAACGCCGATGGCGGCGCAGCAAGCCAGCAGCAGCATCGCGATCCATTGCCGTTCGTGATCGACGGCCTCTTTCTGGGAAGACGCGAGAGACTGCGTTTGGGCGTTGAGGCGCGCGACAACCTGGTCGATCAAATCGGTCGGCGCGCGATCCTGCCCCTTGACCATGGCGTCGGCCTTCTGCTGGTCCCGCCCTTTCGAGGCGGTGAAGACGTTCAGAGCTTCTTCGTATTTGCTCCCCATCGCAAGGTGCGCTTGCTGGAAATTGGTGAGCAGAGCTTTCGCCTCCGGCTCCGAGACCGTTTTCAAAAGATCCTGCGCCCCTGCTTGCACCGCTTTCTCGTCTTGATGAAACGCCCCGCTGTACTTGGCAAGAGCCGCGGGATCGGAGCCGCGCAGCAACAGGTCCTTCCATTCCTGCACCTGCTTCTTGAAGGTCACCTGAATTACGCGGGCGGCATCCTGCTGATGGAATTCGCTGATTCCTTTGGCGAAGGTTCCGTCATACGAGGCGCAGACTGCTCCCAGCCTGTAAAGGAGGAAACCGGACGCGGCTGTTCCCACCAACCATGTGGCGCCGACAACCGCCCACATTTGAGTTGCGATTTTGCGATTCTTCATGGCCGAAGCGCGGCGGCTGTCCGTCCTCGCTAGATTTCTTATCGGCCAAGGCTAAGAAGTTTAGGCGCCGTTCTCCGAATCCCAAGTCACAACGGGAACGCAGAGTTACAAGGCGTTTGTTTTTACTAACGACGCTTATGCGGTATCCGGGGAATTTCGGAAGGCTCCCGCCCGCCCGGCCTACTGTAGTTTCGCGGTTCCGTCCAGAGCGTAGACCAGGAGGCGCGGTTTCATAGGCGGAGGAGCGTTCGGATTTGCCGGCGGAGCGTTCCCGCCGGGACCCGGCCCGGCTTGCCCTTGTCCGACTTGCAAGGCAACGTACTGTTTGCCGTCGAGCATGTAAGTGATGGGCGGACCCATGCCGCCGGGAACGCCGGTCTTGAGTTCCAGCAGCTTCTCGCCCTTATCGGCCGAGTACGCGTAGAGCGTGCCTCCCGTGGCTTGGAACACTATCCCTCCAGCGGTGGCTACCGTGCCGCCGCCGATGGCGGAGCCTCCGGGAACGCGCCAGCGCTCTGTGCCCGTGGCCGGATCGTACGCCATGAGGAATCCGCCGTTGGTGTCCGGACCGATGGACTTGAGCGTCGGACGTTGTTTGGCGGCCGGCGCTGCGGGCGGCGCAGACGCACCGCCGCCACGAGCAGCCGCAGCCGCCCGCGCAGCGGCAACCTCAGGAGAAACGTTTTCACCTGCCGCCCCTCTTCCACCTGCCGCTTCGGCAACAGGTGCGGCGCCCGCCGCGGGAGTAGCTGCCGGAGCCGCCTGCCCGCCACGTCCGCCCGGCCCACCTGGCGGCGGACCGCCCGGACCTCTTCCAAACACGATCCCCATGTTTTGCCGTTTTGGATCGTATTCAAAATTCGGCTGCACGGCATAAGTAAAGCCGCCTCCCGACTGGCCGCTCAGATACAACAGTCCCAGCGTGGGATTGAAACTCATCGGCGACCAGTTGTGGGCTCCGCCAGGACCCGGTGTGATATTCGCAGACTCGGTCTCGGAATATTTGGCGTCGGGATTTATGATCGGCCGGCCCGTCGCTTCGTCCAGCCCCAGAGCCCAATTGATCTTGGCGAAGGGCGTGCCCGAAATGAACTTCCCGTTGGTGCGATCGATGGTATAGAGGAAGCCATTCTTATTGGCCTGCATGAGCACCTTGCGTTTGACTCCCTTGATGGTTACATCGGCCAGCAAGAGGTGCTGCACGCTGTCGAAGTCCCATTCGTCGCCGGGTACGTTCTGGTAATGCCATCGGTAAAGACCAGTGTTGACGTCGACAGCGACGATCGAGGCAGCATACAGCAGATCGTAGCCCTTGGAGGCCCGCACATCTTCCGGCCAGGGACCGGCATTTCCCGTTCCGAAGTAGATCAGTTCAAGCTCGGGATCGTAGCTGATGGCGTCCCAGATGCTTCCTCCTCCGCCCATGATCTTCTTGGGCCATGTGGCGGCGGCCTTGATTAAACCGGGATCCTTGTCGCCGGGACCGGGAATGGTATAAAACTTCCAAGCCTGAATGCCGGTCTTAGCGTCGAAAGCAGAGAGAAAACCACGCACCGGATACTCTCCGCCGGAGACGCCGATGATCGCTTTACCTTTGGCGATCCGCGGAGCCATGGTAATCGTGTAGTTATCTTGCGGGTACGCCACGCGGGCCTCCCAGACCGGCTTGCCCGTTTCTTCATCGAGCGCGATCAGGCGGCCGTCGATGACTGGCGCGATCACCTTCCCGTCATAGAGCGCGACGCCTCGCTGCACCACGCCGCAGCAGATTTTGGAGCGCACCGCGGTCTGGTTCACCTCCGGATCGAAGCGCCACTTTTCCTTGCCCGTCCGCGCGTCCACCGCGAAAACGACGCTCCATTGGGTGATCGAGAAGATCACTCCATCGTGCACCAAGGGGGTCGCCTCCTGGCCGCCGCCGCCAGGGCCGACTTCATAGGACCAGACCAGTCCCAGACGCGAAACGTTGGACGCATTGATCTGGTTTAGCGGCGTGTACCTGGTTTCCTGCGGCGTAAAGCCGTAGCTGAGCCACTCCTCACCTTTGCCCTGCGCGACACTGCGCAGCGCGGCGTCATCCACTTTGGAAGGCCGCTGGGCTTGCGCGAAAGCAAGACTCGCCACGGTGAAGCCGGCCAGAGCGCCGAAGGCGAGCGTTGGAATCAATAACGATCGATTACGAATGTACATGCAGACCTCAAAAACCGCAGCAAGCGGCGCGTTTCAGGAATGGGTAGAACCCACGCTATCACTCTGAGCATGGTTGCGGCAAGCCGCTGCTGTCGCCTTCCACGGATGCGCGCCTTAACTATTTCGGCTCTAGCTGGTTGCATCACCTGCGTAACGCTAATTGCGATGCCGCGTGTCACGGGCTTAAGCTCGACCCGGGCCGGGCTTCGGCAACGCGGCAATGGCGAGCCGTTCCTCTTTGAAAGGATCGTTCACCAGTTTGCAGTCGTTGTCGAAGATCATCGTCGCCCGCTGATCGTTGGTGTACGCGGTCCAGTGCGGCAGACTCTTCACGCTGGGCGCGCCGGTCCGCGCAAAAGCCGCCCAGGCCGCGCTCATCTTATCCGATAGCGCATAACGGTCCTGACCCGTTCCCGTCATGGTCTTCCCGTTGTCGACATTCTCCAAAACAAACGGAATATCCAGGGTGTGATAGCAGCGCAGTTTCCCCTCGCGCACGGGAGATTGCCAGGTAAAGTAATACTTATAAACCGGCGCTTTGCTCTGTGCGGCCTTGCGCTCCGCTTCCGTGTGCACCGAACCGGCGAAACCTGAGTCGGTCGAGATAATTTGGAAAATCTCGACGTTGCTCTTATTCGGGCGGCCCTTCTTGTAGACGGCGATCAACTTGTCCACCGTTGCGTCGTCGGCGCGCGTGGCTTGTTTCACGCGCATGTGCAGATTGGCGTCGTCGATGGGATCGAGCTGGGTGGTAGGAAAGAAGTTGACTTCCTCTTCTACGGTGCCTATCAGTAGCGGAATGTTCGCCGATTCTTGCGGCGCTCCTGGATCGAACGGATCGTGCAGAAGCGTTTTTCCGTCGACCACCGGACCGGAGCCCGCCCCGCGAACACCGGCAAGAGCCGCGGTCAATTTCTCGAACGGCATGTTCTGCAACTGATCGATCTGATCGTGCTTGAGGTTCAGTTTGGCGAGAAGAGCTTCAGTGCCTCTGGTAGCGTCGGCGGAGCTAACTGCTTTGATCGACGCTCCGCTTTGACAGATGGCTTTGTGGAAGAGCCCTCTTGCGGAGGGCATCGCCATCAGCGTCGCAACTTTCCCGCCGCCGCCAGATTGGCCGAAGATGGTGACGTTGTTCGGATCGCCACCGAAATTGGCGATGTTGTCGCGTACCCATTCGAGCGCCAGCACGATATCGCGATGCCCCGCGTTGGTGGCATCCGCGTACTTCGCGCCGACATCGGCGAGGTAAAGATAGCCGAATACGTTCAGCCGGTGATTTACCGTAACCATCACCACGTCGCGTTTGCGCGCCATGTTCGCGCCGTCATAAATGGTGTAGTCGCCCGAGCCGGACGCGAATCCGCCGCCATGAAACCAGACCATGACCGGGCGCTTTCCGCTCTTCAAGCCATTGGTCCAGACGTTGAGAACCAGGCAATCTTCGCCCATCGGACCTTGGCCGCTGGTTTCCGCGACCTCGGGAATTTCCAGCTTTCCCGGCTGCTGCGGCGAGCGATGGCCGAATGCAATCGTATCTTTTACATCGGTCCAGGGTTGCGGTCTCACGGGCGGCATGAAGCGCGCCGCGCCGGCGGTCGAAGCGCCGTACGGCACGCCTTTGAACGCGTAAACCTTATCGATGATCACGCCGCGAATCTTGCCGGCGTTAGTCTCGGCGATCGGACCGCCGCCGGCCTCTGTCTTGGCTGCCTTCAAGGCAGTCCTCAACCCTCCCATCAGCACCCCGGCCGCCGCGGTGCCGCCGCTTAGAAACAAACGCCGATCGATTTTTGAGCCCATTTTCTCCTCCGCGGAAGCCCGCGTTCAAATCAGAAGGCAAGTATATCGAAAAGTAGTCCCGGAAGGGCCGCCGATTGCCAAAGTCACGATACTAAAGTTATCGAATCGCGGATGCATGTCCCTGCACCAGTGCTCATGCGCCACAGCGAGACGTGATCGGAGCCATCACTTGGTACCGTCGCACTCAGGTATGCGGACCATCTTCCTCGCCCTGCTTGCAGCGGGGCTTGCTCCAGCCCAGACTCTCAACCTATCGCACGACTTGGTCTCAAATGGGATCGCGTCCGCGAACATGACGCCCAATCAGCCGGCGCTCGACTCGCGGCCCCTGATTGAGGCTGCCATCGCCTATAGCCAGAAAAACGGCGTCACCACGATCACGGCCGACCCCGGCGCGTACTATTTCCTTACGCTGCACAGCAATCTTACGCACGTGCTGCTGAGCACGGTTTCGAATCTCACGATCGACCTTCAAAACTCCGACCTGTATTTCGAAATGCCGGGACACGGGGCGATACTTTGCGAAAGCTGCACCGGAGTGACGTTCCAGAACTTCACCGTCGACTACATCAACCTTCCGTTCACTCAAGTCACCGTAACCTCAGTCAACAGCGCGAATCGAACCATCGAATTTACGCCGATGGACGGCTACGCGCAACCGTCAACGTTTGATAACGGCCTCGCGGCCAATGGGGGCGACAGCTTCGTGGGGTTCATCTTTCGCAACGGCGTGCCGATCACCCAAACCGGCCGGATGCCAGTCAATACGCCGGTCACCGGTTCCACAATCGCCTTTACTGGCGATGATCCTTGGACGACCTCGGGGGCGGTTTCGGCCATTCAACCTGGCGACATCTTCGTATACACCGATCGCGGCGGACCTCACACCTTTCACTTCGACAATGCCGTGAATTGCACCGTCCATAATGTTGCGATTTACTCGGGAGGAGGCATGGGCCTGTCGTTTCCGGGCGGAATCAACACCACCGTGGATCATGTCGAAATCATCCCGCGCCCGGGAACCACCCGGCTCATCAGCACCGACGCCGACGGCATTCACGGCACCTTCGCGGGTCCCAATAACAGCATCACCAACAATATTGTCAAACGCACAGGCGACGATGCCTTGGCTTATGACGCGCCGTGGGTCGCGACGATATCCGCCAATCCTAATGGGTCGAGCATTACCGTTCAGCGCTACTCGACCGTGGAGCTGCCCATTGGCGCATCGTTGCGTTCGTCGATCCCAACACGGAAGCCGTCATCGGAACGGCGAACGTGGTGTCGGAGACGCCCCCGCTCGCGAGTCAGAGCGTGACCGCCGGTGAGACCTTTTCGCTCACGCTCGACACGCCTCCGAGCGGCTTGGCCAACGGGATGGGAGTCATCTGGAACGACCCCGCTCAGCATGGCGGCGGCGCGTTGAACGGGCCGTCGTCGAATCTCACCATTAATAACAATGTGGTCGACAACGCCATCAACTACGGCGGACCCTCGATCGGCCCAATCGTCACGGCGGCTTCGATTCATACCGTGGCGGAAAACGCGGACTCGGACCAGGTGGCCACCAGCCCGCACACCAATATCACCGTCAGCGGAAATCGCGTCACCAACTCAAACCGCAGCGCCATACGGTTTGAAAACGTGAACGGCGGGAACATCAGCAACAATATTATCCAGGGCTCCGGATTGAATCCGTCGCTCAACCTTTATACGATTCCGGGATGCTGCGAAACCCAAGCGCAATACCTCGCCGATTTCAGCATGCCCGTGTTGGCCACCAATAGCCAGGCCATCACGGCTTCGAACAATGCCATCACAGCCAATCTGAGCAACCTGATCTCAATCTCTTCTACGGCGAGCGGCAGCCCCAAAGTGGCGCAGGGATCTATTGTGGCGGCATATGGGTCCAACCTGGGATCGACGTCGTCGGTAACGGTTACCGATAGCCGGGGAAATACGCAGTCCACGGTGATCGATGTCGTGACTCCCAACCAGGTAAATTTCTACATTCCCGGCAACGCGGCTCCGGGGATTGCGACGGTGACGATTGGCCAGCAATCGGGCGGCGTCCTCATCGACACGGTTGCCCCGGGCCTTTACTCCGCGGACAGCACGGGAACCGGAGTGGCGGCGGCCGGGGCAGCTATTTATTCCGCGGACGGGAGCATTACTCCGCAAAACGTCTCTACGTGCAGTTCGAGCGGCTGCGCCCCCGTCCCTCTGGAACTCGGAGGACCGTCTGACCAGCTCGTAGTCACCCTGTACGGTACAGGTTTGCGCGGATTCAGCAATCCCGCCAATGTTTCTGTGACGATTGGCACGGCGATAGCGCAATTGCTTTATATAGGACCGCAAGGCCAGTATGCCGGCCTTGATCAGATCAACGTGGCAGTACCGCCATCGCTCGCTGGAGCAGGTTTAGTGCCCATCATTCTGCGCGTTGAGGGACAGACGGCCAACGTGGTGACGATCAGCGTGCAGTGATATGTATCGTCACGTGGTTTGGCGGGAACGCATGCCGTGCTCTATCAACCGATCAAAGGCAGAACATCAAGAGCTGTGGCTGCCGTGGCGCGCCACCAAGGCGAGGTGGCTTGGTGGGGGCGCACAAAAAAGCAGGGTATATGCGAGCCGCATAGCCCGGGGCGCGGTCCTTCGGCGACGCAGGGGTAAACGCGTTTAAGTCTCTCTAGCCCAAATGGGTTGAATAACGATGGCGGCACCCTGTCAGCGGAATCGGCTCATGCAGCACAGCCGAATCGGGCAATAGCGAGGAGTATCCTTGCACTGGGGGTGCCCCGTCCCCTGGGATTTATCGCCCTAATGGCATCTCGGTCTGTGATTTTCGAAGTTGGGCTAAGTCCTCAACTGACTCCCAGTCTGGTCTTGGCCCGAAGGGTCGGCCCTTGAGTTCCATCCTTGGAAAGCCCAGGTGATCGCCCGCAATGTGTTTCACGCCCACATCTGTGCAACAGGAAGCTCACTCTCGTTTGGATTGGGCATTAGGCGCCCGAATCGTTAAGCGCCCCTATACGCCGGAAGATGGTGCGGGAACTTCTCCACG
>JASHRP010000578.1 GCA_030037375.1 Bryobacteraceae bacterium
AACCAGGTTAGCCAGCTTCGGCAATTCGCCGCCGCGCAGTCTTGGGAGGTTATGGCGGAATACGTCGATCACGAAAGCGGAGGGAAGGCAGACCGCTCAGAGTTCCGTCGAATGTTTACCGACGCCGCCCAGCGCAAGTTCGATGTGGTCGTGGTCTGGGCTTTGGACCGATTCACTCGCGAAGGCGTCGCGGAAACCTTCGAATACATCAAGCGTCAAACGCGATAGTGGTAGACACTGCCTGCGCCCCCCTTTCCCCCTATGCCCTTCATTACGGCGGGTGCCCGAATCACACCGCAGGGATGAGCTTTCTTAGCACGCCCGATCCCAATCTCGGGGGCAACTACAGATGGGTGCAGATCGTCAGTAACGCGATGTACAAAATAAACGGAAATCAAACCTATTATTGCCCTGGAGGACTAGATAACACCCTCCCATACAACAGCCAACCATACTCGGCAGCGAATTCCAACACGCAAGACTCGTCTGGACAGGGGATCAGCCAAGCCAGGAACGAGGTCGCAGGAAGTGGCAGTTTCAGCATGTACCTCTTCTACCAGCCCCCACCATCGGCAACTTCAATTTTGTACCGCTGAGCGTAGTTCCGTGGAGTTGGAACGCTGATGCGAATTCACCCGGCGGTTGGCAAACAGTGAATTGGACGGCGCAAGTGGCGAACAATGGCATGCAGGCCCAAGTCTCCGCTGTGGCTGGCCGGCCTGCCGACTTTCCGACGTGGAGCAACGTCTGCTCGAATGGAAATCAATGATACAGTATAGGAGGTCGCATATGAGGACCGTGGCGCTTATCGCGCTGACCTTGATCGGGAGCGTCGCTTACGGCCAAGCACCCCCAAAACCGGAGGCGCAATCGACACGGTTGGCGTTGGAAGCGGTTATTCGTCCGGGTGCCGTCAAATCTGGCGATCCTGTATTTGTGGAATTGACGGTAAAGAATGTGTCTCGATCGTCCGTAAGGTTGGAAGACGCCTCTGCGTACGTGGATTACCGCGTTTTTGTTACTAACGCGGCGGGAACCGAGCCTCCGAGGACTTCCTTGGGGGAGCGTATGCGAAACGGCGAGGTTGGATGGCTCAAAAACACACAGGTCGATCTTCGACCAGGAGAAGTGCTTGCAACCACGATGGAACTCGGTAAGGTGTTTGTGTTGGCGCCAGGAACTTATTCTGCGCGATTTGTGCGTGGCAGGGTCTGGGCGGAGAAGGCGGCTGATAACCAAGTGGCGGAGGTTGTGTCGTCCAACGTCGTCGTATTCTCCGTAACTCCGTAGTTGAGTTCCTTGGCGCGTCGTGTTTTGTCGGGCTTTAAAAAAAGGGAGTTGAGCTGCCAAAATCGCCCAATCGGCCGGCGCTTACTCCAATCGCCGAAGATTCTGCTTGCGTTTTCTCCTGACCGGAGTGATGGATTGTCACGACCGCAACCAGGCGGCAGTCGCTGGCGCGTCGTGTTTTGTCTTGGCGCGTCGTGTTTTGCAGGGGTTCTTCGATGAAATCGCCGCGCCACTGATGTACGTGCAAGCGGAACGGATCAATGCGCAGGTGCCGTGGGAAATCGCGGGTAGAAGCTCGACGTAGGTCAAGGTGTTGTACATCGGCGTCGCAACGAATTCGGAGAACATGCGGGTGCTCCCGACACCCTCACCAAGACCAATCGAGAGTCAAGACGCCTCGTGTTTCATAAATGCTCCTCTGCCCGGGCTGCTTCACGATCGCGCGTGCCAGCGCATTCACTGTCGCCGCGATTCCGTCGATTCCCGAAGAGGTTTTCGACCGCTCGGGCTTTCGAGAACATCAGATTGTCATTCTGTTCTTTGACCGTTGCGCAGCTTGCGTTCCACCGGAGCACCGGATGCCGCGACCATGAGGTTGTTCCCGCTGCCCCGGGAGGACGGGTTTCAAACCGGAGATAACGGCCGGAACAAATTCCTGCGAAATGTTTGGGATACGGAGCGCGGCGGGAACGGGCTTGAGTCAACAGAACTGGCCAAACAATTTGGAGGCCAAATGGTTTGGCTCCCCGGCATGGTTTCGAACCGCATTACTGACAGATTTTGGATCTCTCGTAATTTATTGAATCACAAAGTCACTGAAGTCGTTAAAAGCGTCAAAAACCGAAGACCGGTACAAAATCGGCACAAAGACTGCCGCACTCAGCTTTTTCGCAGGGGATGAAGGCTTGTCTCTACTCGCTCCTTGGGCCGCATCACTCGACCGGTGGGACGGCTTCCTCCTTCTCAGTCCGCAATGGCCGCTTCTATTGACGCGATGTTCCTCCGCCGGGCAATTCGCAGAGAACGGGAAGAGAGGCGCACAACACTCGATCCTCACTACGCACCGATTACCATGGAATCGTGCCCACCCCCGCCGACCGGATGCGGGCGCTGGTCGAGGATTATCAGCGCCTGGAAGACTCGCTTCGCACCGGAGGGGGACCGAACAAGATCCAGAAACAGCACGACGCCGGAAAACTGACCGCGCGGGAACTCGTGGGCAAGTTGATCGATCATGGCTCGCCGTTTCTCGAAATCGGGCTGCTGGTGGCGTACGACAAATACGACGGGCAAGCGCCGTCGGCGGGGGTGGTTACCGCAGTCGCACGGATTGAGGGCCGCCCGGCGGTGATCGTCGCGAATGACGCGACGGTCAAGGCCGGCGCATGGTGGCCGGAGACGATCCACAAGATTCTGCGCGCGCAGGAGATCGCGATGCGGAACCGGCTGCCGATCGTTTACCTGGTCGATTCGGCGGGCGTCAACCTGCCTTATCAGGACGGCATCTTTCCCGGCGAATACGGCGCGGCTCGCATTTTCTACTACACCTCACTGATGCGGCGGCGGCTGAAGATTCCGCAGATCGCGGCGGTGATGGGGATGTGTATCGCGGGGGGAGCATATCTGCCTGCGCTTTCCGACGTGATCATCATGGTGAAAGGCGTGAGCTTCATGGGTCTGGGCGGGCCGAATCTGGTGAAAGGCGCGGTCGGACAGGTGGTGGATGCCGAATCGCTCGGCGGAGCATCTCTCCATACGGAAAAGAGCGGAGTCGCGCATTATGCCGCGGATGACGATGAGCACTGCCTGAGCCTCATCCGCCAGAAGATTCGCGAACTTCCGCAGCCTCCTGCGCACCACAACACCGGCGCACCCTCGAAATCCGCCGAGGGCCTGTACGAAATTCTTCCCGCCGATCATCGCTTGCCCTATAACATCGAAGAGGTGATCGAGCGTCTGGTAGACGCGGAAGACTATCTGGAATTTCAGCCACATCACGCACCGGAAATGCTGTGCGCGAACGCACGATTGGGCGGGCGAGCCATTGGGGTCATAGCCAACCGGCGAGGCTTCCTTAAGACTCCGGAAGGGGCGCGAATCGGCGGCATTGTTTACGCCGAATCCGCACGCAAGGTGGCTTACTTCGTCGAAACGGCGGAGCGGCACGGGCTTCCGCTGTTGTACCTGCAAGACGTATCGGGCTTCATGGTGGGCGCGGAAGCCGAGGAAGCGGGGATTATCCGGGCGGGGGCGGAAATGGTGGAGTCCATGGCGTGCGCGACCGTGCCGAAGATCGTGCTGACGCTGAACCACGCCAGCGGAGCCGGGTACTACGCCATGGCCGGGCAAGGCTTCGACCCGAACTTCACGTTCTCCTGGCCGACGGCCCGGATCGGCGTGATGGAGGGCGATGCTGCGGTTCAGGCTGTGCATGGGGCGGAGCTAACCAGGCTTAAGGCGGCGGGGCAGCCGGTTCCCGAAGAGTTGGCGGCGCGAATCGAGCAAACTCGCGCGGATTATGAGCGTTGGCTGGACGCCCGGTACGCGGCCGCTCGCGGCCACGTCGACACGATTCTCGATCCTTTGGAGACCCGTCGTATGCTGGAATTTGCCTTAGAGGCCTCCACGGCCTATGGACATCGGGAACATCTGACGATGGAAACGTTGTGAGTCTCCGCATCGAGCAGGACCGCCGGCTACGCCGCATCACCCTGGCGGCTCCCGAAAAGCGGAATATGCTCGATGCGGCTCTCGCTAACGCTTTGATCGAGGAAGTCCGCGAAGCGTGCGAGGATTCGGCTACCGGCGCGATTCTGATCGAGGCCGACGGGCCGATGTTCTGCGGCGGCTTCGATGCCTCTTCCCCGCCCCCGGACGAACTGTTCACGATCGGACGAACGGTGGACAAGCCGATCGTGGTGGCGGTGAAAGGCGCGGCGGTATCGGCCGGACTCGCGCTGATTGCCAATGCGCACATCGCGATTGCGGCTCAAGGGTGCACGTTCGGAATGATCGACATCCGCGAAGGGCATTTTTATCCGCACGTGTTTGACGCCGTCGCCGGAGCGATCGGCCGGCGGCGCGCGCTGGAGCTGACCTTGACAGGCAGGATATTTTCCGTGGCCGAGGCGGCTGTGTGGGGATTGATCCACATCGTCGCGCCGGCATTTGAAATCGACGACCGCGCGGCGGAAACCGCAATCAACGTGGCCCGGGCGAGCCGCGAA
>JASHRP010000579.1 GCA_030037375.1 Bryobacteraceae bacterium
CTTATCCGCAAGAAAGTCCTCTGCCACAGGCGGAATAAGTTCGGTGAGCTTCAATCTGGAAGCGACATATTGCTGCGTCTTACCGGCCTTTGCCGCGATGGTCGCAACATTGAAGGAACGATCCGTCAGGTCCAGAAGCGCCCGGAAGCCGTGCGCTTCTTCGAGCGGATGGACATTTTCCCGCTGAAGGTTTTCGACTACCTGGGCGACAATCGCGTCAGAGTCGTCCAGCCGAACGACCCGCACCGGGATGTTGGCCGCGCCCGCCAGCTTAGCGGCACGGAAACGGCGTGAGCCCGCCACGATCT
This sequence comes from Bryobacteraceae bacterium, assembly GCA_030037375.1. GTDB lineage: Bacteria > Acidobacteriota > Terriglobia > Bryobacterales > Bryobacteraceae > Palsa-187. Next base: position 309 of record JASHRP010000579.1, read on the forward strand.
CGAAGCACTCGGGTTCAAGCTCGCGCACCAGAAGCGGCGCAAGAACTCCTTGCGTTCGAATGCTTGCGGCAAGCTCCTGAAGGTTGGTTTCGTCATAGCGCTTTCGAGGGTTCGTCGGCGATTCGACAAGCTGCGCTAAAGGCAGATCGCGATAGTCCGACGATTGGATAGAGGCATCTTGCACGGTTTGCATTTTGATTTCTCCTATTGGGTTTGTTAATTGAGTTGAGGATTTGCCGCCGCACCGCCCGGCTCGATTGCCTGGAGGATGACGGAAGCGGTCTGCTGGATGAACATCAACGATTCGGCAAGCGTGGCCTTGTCGCCTGAGTGAAGTTGGATGTAGTCTGAGCAGCTTGTGCTGGTGTCGAGTCCGATGGCGGTTGAGATGACAAATGCCACTGCCTCAGCCTCGGTCTCGCGAATCGTGTGCGTCGTCGCGGTGCGCCGGTCGCCGCGGTGCAATAGTTCATGGCTCAGCTCGTGTACCAGAACCGCCAGGTGTTCCGCGGGCGCCAGATCCGGCAATAGCGTAATTTTGGCGCCGGATGACATTCCCCTCGCCGGAGAGATGGCGCGGTCGTACTCAAGGGCGATGTTGCGGCTCGCTATGAACTGGACCAGCCGATCGTTATAGTCCCGCGGATCGCCCTTGACCGTGGCGAACTCCGGCAGCGGCTCGCCGTCTGTCTGGCTCACGTCAAACACGTGCGCGGCGCGAAACCCAAACAGGCGCGTCTCTGCGTCTTCGGTAAGATCGTCGCCCAACTTCTTGCGCCCGACCATTGGCGCGAGAATGACAATGCCTTTCTCGCCCTTGCGGACGAAACGGCGGAGCTTTAGCCACGCGTGGAACCCTGCAACGTGGGATGCGTCGGGACACTGGCTATAGATCAACAGAATGTTGCCCCACGAGTAACGATGGAAGCGGGACATCACGGCGAGATAGAGCTTGAGTGCTTCGCTCTGGCCGCGTTCGAGCGCGTCCATGAGCTTCGCGATGGCGGATTCGCTCAGCCGTTTGGCTTGTTCGGTCGTCATAGCGCACCTCCTGTGCCCTCCTGGGGAGAGGAGCCGCCTTAGGCGGCGGCCCCCTGCGGCTCCGGCACGCCGTCGGTCTTCTTCGATCGGTCGAGGTTCATGATCGAGGTCACGCGAATCTCGGTGATGGACTTCTTCACGTCCACCGGCTTCTTGCCGGTCGTCGTCTGCGTGTACTCACGGGTGCGGATTTCGCCTTCGATCTGCACGTGCGCTCCCTTGGTGAGCGTGGCGGCGAATTCGCCTAGCTTGCCCCAAACAATGCAGCGGTGCCAGGTCGTTTGTGTCATCAATCATCTGAAAACGTAGTTTTCTGAGCATCCGCCGAGCAACATCATCGGTGCGCCGGAGGGGCGCCTATCCGTCCGATCATCGGGAGGCTGTATGGTGGACAGGAAAGGCGGCAAGGGAAAGGCCTCCAGCCGCGCCAACGGTGGAGGCCTCAGTGTCGTCGCCCTCGTGGAAGGGGGACCCAACAGACAGGTCTAAGCTGACACGAAACGGGTGCCGGTGTCCAGCCCGCCGCGAACGCGATGGCGGAGCACGGCACGGTATTGTTGCAGCGGACTTGTCTTCGCTCGGACTGTCTGGCGACCTTTTTCCTGTGCTTGCACTGCGACCGGGGCCATCGCTATTGCAGCGACGAGTGTAGCTGGCGGGCCCGGCGCGAACAACGCCGGCGGGCCAATCAGCGCCATCAGCGCAGTCCGGAGGGGCGGCTCGACCATCGCGACCGCCAGCGCCAGTACCGCCAGCGATGCCGACAACGCTCGTGCGTGACGGATCATAGTTCCGTTTCGATCACCACCCCGGCATTATGGGCGTGTGGAACCGGCCGGCAGCGGCCTCCGCTTCTCCAGTGCCGAATCTGCGGACGGGTGGGGCGCTTCATCCATCCGTTTCCACGAGGGCCATTGAGAAGGTAGAAGCCCCAAGAGGGAGAGCCATGATCTCACCGGAACTCCGCGCCCAGATCCGGCGCTATTTTTATGCCGAGCATTGGAAGATCGGCACCATCGCCCGGGAACTGAGCGTGCATCCCGACGCGGTGCGCAATGCCATCGAGGCCGAGCGTTTCAAAGGCTCGCGGCCCCTGCGCTCCTCCGTGGTCGATCCCTACCTCGGCTTCGTGCAACAGATACTGGACCAGCATCCGCGTCTCCGGGCCACGCGCATCTATGCGATGATTCGCGACCGCGGCTACCGGGGCAGCGTCGGGCAACTGCGCCGCGCTGTGAAGAGAATGCGCCCGCAACCACGGGAGGCGTTTCTGCAACTGGAAATGTTTCCAGGAGAACAAGGGCAGGTCGATTGGGCGCATTTCGGGCCGGTCCGGGTGGGCCGCGCCACACGCGCTCTGTCTTGCTTCGTGATGACGTTGTCCTATTCACGGGCCTTGTATCTGGAGTTCTTCTTCGATCAGACCATGGAGAACTTTCTGCGCGGGCACGTGCATGCCTTTGGGTTCTTTCACGGCCAACCGCGCGTGGTTCTCTACGACAACTTGAAAAGTGCGGTCCTGGAACGACGCGGGAATCACATCGCCTTTCATCCGCGCTTAACCGAGCTGAGCGCGCATTATCACTTCGCGCCGCGACCCTGCCAGATCCGCGCGGGCAATCAGAAAGGACGCGTGGAACGGGCTATCCGCTATGTGCGCGATTCCTTCTGGGCCGGACGCGTGTTCACCACGCTGGCCGAATGCAATCGTCAAGCCTGGTTGTGGCGGGATGAAGTGGCGCACGCCAGGCCTTGGCCCGGAGGGGATCACCGCACCGTCGCCGATGCGTTCCAACAAGAGCGCGCACGCCTGTTGCCCCTTGCCGCCCATCCGTTCCCCACCGAACGCATGGAGCCGGTGCGCTCGGCCAAAACCATCTATGTCCGCTTTGATTTAAATCAATATTCCATTCCGCCGCAGGCTGTCGGTAAGCAACTCACGCTGGCCGCCTCCGACACGCACGTCCGCATTCTGGAGGGCGCCCTGGAGATTGCCCGCCATACGCGCAGTTACGACCGCGGCCAGGTGGTGCTCGATCCTGCGCATCAGGACGCGGTGCTCAAAAGCAAACGCAAGGCATTTCATTCCACGCCCCTGGGACGGCTGGAGCAACTGGTTCCGGAAAGCAAGGCCCTCCTTGACCAAGCCTTCGCGCACGGAGAGTCGCCCGCGCACGAGGCTCTGCGCTTATCCAAGCTGCTCCACCAATATGGCGCTCAGGCTTTGCGGCGAGCTATTACCGAAGCGCTCGACCGTTCCACTCCTCGCGCTTCCTCGGTGGCGTTTCTGTTGCGCCGCCAGCCGCGCTCCACGCCGGTGGCGCTCGACTTGAGCCGTCATCCCCAAGCGCAATCGCTGGATGTCCGCCCGCACGATCTGGAGACTTACGATGAGCTCGCCCGCAATGAAGACAAAACCGGCGGCCAATGATCTGGCCGCGCAACTCAAGCACGTCGGCCTGTGCGCCGTGCCCGATTCCCTCGACGACTTCCTGACGCGCGCCGCCAAATCGCACTGGTCTCCCCGGCAAATCCTGGAGGCGCTCGCGCAGGCCGAGGCGCAAGAACGTTCCAGACGCAGCCTGGAGCGCCGTCTCCGCATCAGCGGCGTCAAATCTTTCAAGCCCATGGCGGACTTCGACTGGGCCTGGCCCACCCAGATCGATCGCGACATCCTCGATCGCGCCTTCACGCTCGACTTCCTCAGCGAGGCCCGCAACCTGGTGTTGGTGGGGCGCAACGGTCTGGGCAAGACCATGATTGCGCAAAACCTCTGCCACGCCGCCGTGCTGGCCGGGCACTCGGTGTTATTCCGCAACGCCGCCGCGCTGCTGGAAGAACTGCATCGGCAATCGCCCGAGGGCCGCCGCCGCAAGCTGCGCGCCTATGCCAACGTCGGACTGTTGTGCATTGATGAGGTCGGCTATCTGTCTTTCGACGACAAGGCCGCTGACCTGCTCTACGAGGTCATCAACCGCCGCTATGAGCGCAAGCCTTTAATCCTCACCACCAATCGCCCCTTCAAGGAATGGAATGAGGTCTTTCCCAACGCAACCTGCATCGTCACCCTGCTGGACCGTTTGCTCCATCACGCCGACGTCACCGTCGTGGAAGGCAACAGTTATCGCGTCCGTGAGAGCGAGCAAGAATCCGCCGCGCGGAGGAAAAAGAAATGACCACGGACGCCGAATATATCGCCGCCGTGCTCACCCTCTACGCCGACTTGCCCGATACACCCCTACGTCCCAGCTCCGCCGACCAATCCCTGGCACGGAAGCTGTTCACCGATGCCGTGCCCCTCCCTCTCATCGAATCAGCGTTGCTGCTCGGCGCTCTGCGCCGGCTCAGCCGCCCTGCCGGCTTACCGCCGCTCCCCAAAATCCGCTCGCTCGCTTACTTCCTGCCGGTCGTTGAAGAACTGCTACTCCAGCCGCTACCGGACGGCTACCTGGATTACCTCAAACTGAAGCTCCGCAGGCTGTCGGCCTGATGCTCAGAAAAATACGTTTCTCGGTGATCGTTAACACGGAACGTGTGGCAGCACGTGGAAGAGGGGAGTCCGGCCGCAGCCGCCCGGCGCTTCACCATTTTGAGGACATCTTTTCGCGTCATCGGATTTGCGCCGAGCAACCGGCGCTTGTCGACGCTCCGAAAAAGCGGTGCCTTTTTTTCATCCCGGATGCCGGCTGCATCGAGATAGGCATCGAGCGCGGCTTCGAGATTGTGGTTGCACGGCACCTCGTGCCGCTTGCCGCCCTTCTCGTG
>JASHRP010000580.1 GCA_030037375.1 Bryobacteraceae bacterium
CACGGTTTCGCAGTTGACACATTCGGCTCCGCTGTACGGAAGGCGCTTCTGGCGCAAAGACGCGTTTCTCAAGCGCTTCGGCGCCACGGTGGGCGACAATGTCAGCCAAAATTTCTTCGGAGACTTCCTCCTCGCCTCGGCCCTGCATGAGGACACCCGCTACAGGCCACGGGGACACGCACACGGGATTTGGAATCGAATCGGTTACGCGATCAGCCGTTCGGTGGAGACGCGAACCGACGGGGGCGATCCCACCTTCAATTGGGCCAATGTGCTGGGATGCGCGATGAGCGCGGCTCTTTCGAACGCATACTATCCTCCGGTCAGCAGAACCGCGTCAGTGGGGGTGGTGAACTGGGCCACCAACGTTGCCGGCAGCGGGATGGCAAACCTCGCTCCTGAGTTCGGCTCGGACGTCGCACGATGGCTGAAGCAGCGCCTGGGCTTTCAGCACTAGACGCACTTGGCATCCACTGCGTTAATTCACCGGGCGAATCAGGAAGATTGCCTCGGCCGCGACGCCGGTTCCAACAGAGACCACCAGCTTGCCCTTTACGGAACGTATGAGACCGGTCCCGCTATTCTCGAAGCCGGGAAGATCCCGCGTTTCACCGGTGTTCACCGCGCCTTGAGACTTCCAGAGAAACTCCGCTGGATAGGCCGGATCTGTGCTGGTTAGCTGCTCCCAGATCGACGGCCGCGCACTCCCGCCGACCGAATCGGAGAAGTAGAGGCGGACCGCTAACCCTGCCGGCAAGGGCGCGGAGCCGTCATTCTTGACTTGCCAGGAGGAAAGCGCAAACAGCCCCGCTCGCGTGGGGAACATGAAGGTTCGCCCATTGAGGAGCATGCCGTCATAAAGGATCTTCAACGACGGCTTCTTGCCCGGCACGGCCGATGCAGGGCGGTTTTGGTTGTCTGCCAGCGACTGCCGCGAGGCCGGAGGCGTAATCCCAAAAAGCAGCACGCACGCCGGGATCGCGATCGCACCTGCTATGCTCGCGATGCTTGCCGGCAGCGAAGCCATGGAGAAGCCGCTCTCTTGAGATCATATCGTTTCCGAGGAGAGCGGCCTCGAGCTACAGAATTTGCATTACCGATTCGACACGGCTTGAGATTTGCCGTCTTTCGCTGAGGGCGACTGCTCCGTGATCGTGGTTCCGGGCGGAGGGGCGTTCTTCACGTACTTGTCGAACCAGGTGAGCTTCTCCCAATTCACGTGTTCGATAGTTTCCTTGCCGCGATAGGCGTGAGCCTCCGCCGGAAGGAACACCAAACGCACCGTCCCGCCATTGCCGCGAACCGCTTCGTACATGCGCTCCGACTGAATCGGGAACGTGCCGTCGTTGTCGTCTGCTTCGCCATGGATCAGCAGCAGCGGCGCCTTGATCTTGTTCGCGTACATGAACGGCGACATCTTGAGATACGTTTCGGGCGCCTCCCAAATCGTACGCCGCTCATTCTGGAATCCGAACGGGGTCAGCGTACGATTGGGCGCGCCGCTCTCCGCGATTCCCGCCCGGAAGAAATCGGTTTGCGCGAGCAGGTTATCAGTCATGAATGCGCCGTAACTATGGCCGCCGACGCCCACGCGATTGGGATCGGTGACGCCCATCTCGACGGCCTTATCGATGGCCGCCTTCGCGTCCATGACTAGCTGCTCGATGAAATGATCGTTCACCGTGCGCGCCGGACCAACGATCGGCATGGACGCGTTGTCGAGGACTGCATAGCCTTCTAACGCGAAGAAGACCTCGGAATATCCACCGATTTCGGTAAAGTGCTCCGTCGATCCCGAAGTCGAGACTGCGCTCGCCGCATCCGCGTCTTCATATTCGCGCGGATAAGCCCACAGCACCGTGGGCAGGCGAGTGCCTTTTTGATAATCGGGCGGCAAGTACAAGGTGAACGACATCTCCACGCCGTCGGGCCGCTTGTAGCTCACCAGTTCCTTATGCACTTTGCGCATGACTGGTTCCGGATCGGGGTAATTCGTGAGGGCCGTGAGGGTTCCGGATGCCGAACGCACGTAATAATTCGGCGGCTGCTCCGGGCTCTCACGGCGCGTCAGGAACTTGTCGCCGTGCGGATCGAGCAACGCCTCAACGGCCTCGTAGTGATCGTTATCGCACCGGAAGAGCTGCTTGTTCTCCTTGGTGGACATGTCGTATTTGCTCAGAAACGGATGATCTCCCGCGGTTGAAGGGCCGTTTCCTGATAGGAAGACGCTATCGCCATCTAGGATCACGGCTGAATCGCCGTTCGGAAGCGTCTTGGTCATGGGCGACCCCGGCTGGTTGTAGCGGTCGCTTCCGCCCCGTGTCCAGAGCGGCTTGGGCGCTTCTTTCGGATTCGAGAAATCGATCAGATAGGCGGTGCTTGCGTTCCTTCCACCGGCTCCTCGCCCACCGCCCCCGCCGCCGCGGCCTCCTCCGCCGCCGCCATCGAGAATGGCGGTGTGCAGATTCTCGGTGAACTGAAGGCCGTTCAGTTGTCTTTCAGCTTCGAAAATCGGTTGAGCCTGGCCAGTGAAGGGCGCTTTCAGAGCCATCACTTTCTGGTGGACTGGCGTGGGCGGCGCATTCGCAGCCGGGTTTCCCGCAGTGTTGTCACCGCCGCGCGCTCCTCTCCCGCCGCGTCCGCCGCCACCCGTGCCTTCCACCCACATGAGCGTTGCCGGTTCGCTCGGTAACCACACGGCAGTGCGTTGGCCGTTTTGCTGAGCCCCTTCGGCGCTATCATCGCCCTGCGCCGCGCCATTCGCTCCAGCAGCCGGCGCGCCTCCGCCACCGCCGCCGCGGCCACCAGCGCCCATCGGCACGCTGGCCAGCTTATGCAACATTTTTCCGGTACGATCCCACAACTCGATTTCGGTGGGGAACTGCCGGGCTTGATAGACATAGGAAAACGGCCGGTGAATGTAAGTGACGATAAAATCGTTGCCGTCGGGAGAGATGTGCGCGGACTCCAAGAGCCCTGGTCGGCCGACCGGCGAAATGCGCCCGCTGACGCTATCCACCAGCGCCAACTGCGAGGCCGCATAGAACTCAAAGAGGTCCTCGTCATGCGGATTTTGGAGCATGTCTTCATGCGTGACCACACCGCGTCCGCCGCCCAAGCTTTCCTGCACATGCGGACCAGGCGGCGCGGGTGGATCGGCGGGAGGCAGGCCACGATTGGGCTTTACCATCAGCACCAATAGCGATTTGCCGTCGGGCATCCACTGCACCGGTCCACGGGGTGCGCCGCCTCGTCCACCTCCCCCGCCGCCGCTTGCGATCACTTCGTTAATCTTGACGTTCGGCAGCTTGTGCGTACGGCCGGTGGCGGAATCGCCAATCCACAGCTCGGTGCCGGCCGGCGTCGCGTTGGTGAACGCGAAGCGGCTGCCGTCCGGGCTCCAGCGAGGCATGCTCAGCCGCGAATTCGGGGGCGTCATCACCTTGATTTCCGTGCCCTCCGGAATCTTGCGCAGGGTGAGGTTCGTATTGAACGTATCGTTATGCAGGCCGTTGGTCTTCGGGTTGATGCGAATGCCGGCAAGGCGCAGCATAGGCTCTGCCAATTCCGCGATCGGAGGGTAACGGACCGGACTGCCTTCGATCGCATAAGCGCGCGACGGGCTGAGTGAAAGGGTGGGCGTCGAGGGAGCGTCGAGGACATCCATGATCTCCTTCGGCGGCTTCTGATAAGTGTCCGCGGCGAACAGCAGAGATGGCGTGAGCAGCAGAGTGGCTCGAATGGCAAGTTTCATATTTGATCGGGTGCGTGAACGCACGGAGCCTCCTTACGTGACTTAAGGAGCGGCTTGGCTCGGGTTTGCCGGCGGGACGGGGCTGCGAAATTTCGCAGCAGCGACTACGATTTGAAATTTTAGCAGATGCGAGCAGCGGAAGGCGGCCTGCGGGAGATTGTTAGTTCGCCGCCGCTTCCCCGCCGATTTTGAGCAGCTTGCGGAAGCGCTCAATCTCCTTGGTGGTGAGCATACGATATCGCCCGGGCGCTAGATCCAGCTCCAGGAAACCGATCTTCACACGGCGCAGCTTCTCCACCAGCTTGCCGAGATGTTTGAACATGATGCGGATTTGGTTTTGCCGCCCCTCCACGATGCGCACCTCATACCACGGGTTCGCGCCGGGCTTGATCATTTTCAGCTCGGCCGGAGAAGTCTTTCGTCCGTGCATGGGAATGCCTTCACGGAACTGGCGCTCCTGTTCGGCGGTCAACGCACCGTTCACCTTCACCACATAAGTCTTCTTGACGTGGCTCTCCGGCGCGGTGACCCGATGCGCGAACTCGCCGTCATTGGTGAACAGCAGCAGCCCCTCGCTGTTATAGTCGAGCCGTCCGACCGGAAAGACGCGCTCCCGAACGCCGCGCAGGAGATGCATCACCGTTTCGCGGCCCTCAGGGTCGGAGGTGGTGGTTACGCAGCCTTTTGGCTTATACAGCGCGATGTAGACATGGCGCTTCGGCGCGCGGAGCAATTTGCCATCGACCTTGATGTGGTCATGCTCCAGATCCGCTTTCGAGCCCAGCGTGTCCACGGTCGCGCCGTTGACCGAGACGCGGCCTTGAGCGATTAACTCCTCGGCCTTGCGCCGGCTGGCGATGCCGGCCTGGGAAAGAATCTTTTGGAGTCTTTCCTCAGCCATTCTCAGAGGAAGCGGGCTCAGGCGCGGGCGAGTCATCGGGAGAGGCTTCGGGCGAATCCGGCTCCGCGGGGGCCGATTCGAGAGTCGCTGACTCGGGCGCGCCCTGTTCAGGCTCGACCGGCCTCTCTTCAACCAGCTCCATCCTTCCCAATTCCTCGAACTCTTTGATCGTCGGCAATTCGCTCAGACTCTTGAGCCCGAACTGGACCAGGAACTCTTTGGTGGTCTTGTACAAAATCGGCTGTCCCACCACTTTCTTGCGCCCTGCCTCCGCGATCAGCTTGCGGTCGAGCAGCGTCTTCAACACGCCGGCTCCCTGCACGCCGCGAATGTCCATGATTTCCGGCGCGGTGACAGGCTGCTTGTAAGCGATCACCGCGAGCGTCTCCAGCGCAGCGAGCGAGAGCTTCAGCGGCGGCGTCAGTTTCTTCACGAAAGCGCGCACCGCTTCGTGATGCTCCGGCTTGGTGGACATCTTGTAGCCGCCGGCGACCTCGCGAATGCTCAAGCCGCGTTCCGGCTTGGCATACTCCTCGACGAGCCCGTCCAGCAACCGTTTGACCTTGTCGAGCGGATGAGAGAGCGCCGCGGCGATCTGCTGCGCCGACAACGGCTCATCCGTCACATAGACGATCGCTTCCAAGATCGCCTTCAGCCGCGAGTCTTCGTCCTCGGCCGGCCGCTCCTCCACCCATTCCGTCTGGGTTGTTGCAGGCGTTTCGCTCTCGGCCTGCGTCACGTCCAATTCATCCACGATTGGTGTTACCCCTCGTCATTCCGTTACCGATACCCTTCTTCGATGGTGGCCATGCTTCCGTCCGCGCCAAAAGCCGCCTCGAATCCTCTAAGCCGCTTCAAGCCGATCTCGGCGAACGCGCCGGTCTGCGTCAGGCCCAGAGCTTGCAGCTTCACGAGTTCCAGCACCGCCAGGAACAGGCAGATCATGGCGCGGCGGCTGCGCTGACGCTCGAACAATTCGCGCGCTGAGACCTCAGCTTCCCGGCCGAAGAACTTATGTAGATAACGGAGCATATCCGGGACGCTGACTTCCTCGTTGTTGACCTCGTAAATGGGACGATGCTTGGATCGTTCGAGCACGGCCTGGAACGTCTTGACCAGGTCGAAGACCGTGACGGCAAGTTCAGGCTCGCCCGCCTCCGCGCGGAATTGCGCGATTTGGGAGTTGGTCCAGGCGGCTTCTTCCACCACGCGCTTTTCCTGCAACATTTCGGCGGCGGTCTTGAAACGCTCGCGATCGAGCAGGCGCTCCACCAGTTCCTTGCGCGGATCTTCCTCCGGCAGAAGCTTATCGAGCTCGGGATTTCTCGGCAGCAGCATCCGCGACTTGATATGGATCAGGGTCGCGGCCATATACACGAACTCCGAGCTCAGCTCGATGTTCATCTCTGTCGCCCGCTGCATGTACTCCAGATACTGGTGGGTGATGCGGGCGATAGGGATATCGTAGATGTTAATCTCCTGTTTACGTATCAGATCCAGGAGCAGGTCCAGCGGTCCTTCGTACTGTTCCAGGTGAAAATTCAGGGGTGAAGCCACTACGATTCAGGATACCATCGGCCCTGAAAGCGGCCTCAATTGGCGTCCGGCTTCTCCGCGTGGTCGATTACCAACATTTCGACCGGTCCCTTGGAGGATTTCAGTTCGAGTCCAAGCTGCTCCCGAAGCGCGGTAAAGATCGACGGACCGTTCGGATCGGGTAGCGGAGCGTCTGGATCTCCTGGACCGCGAACCGTGCTTCCGTCCGGGGTCCAGTGAAGATCGAAATCGTACTTTTCGGTCAGCCCAGTCTTATCCACGACCGTGCGGCTGAGCAGTGAGGAGAGCGTGTCGCCGAAATCCTTCACGCTCAACTCCCGGCCAATCGCCTCGCCGCGCAAGGAAACGCTAGTCCCGCCGCAGGGGTTCTGTGGCCCCGGCTCTCCCACGCACTTCCCTTCTTTGAACTTGAACCCGCTTTTTGCCACGACCAGGTCGTACACCGGCATCTCTTTAGTTTCGCGATGCGTGGCGAGCTTAAACCGGTCCGCCAGCAGCGAGCGCAGCATGAGACGGACTTGCTGCCGGGACGGGTTCCCTTCAGCTTTGCCTTCAACGTCGAAGCGATCGGAATTCGCCCAACCTGGCGCGCCCTGCACCTGGAAATCGAAGATTAGATATGAATTCACGATCAAGTTCTGCAAGGTGACGTTCGTGGCGACGTACCTTCCGCCCGCGGGAAAATCGAAGCGTATGCCTCGCGGGGCCGATTTGTTGAACTTAACCGACGTGACTTCGAATCTGGGCTCCTGAGCGAATGCGACGATCCGAGGCGCGAATGTTCCCGCGATCGCGCATCCCAGAAGCGCGGCCGCGCTCGTGGCCACGCGCATCTTCGAAACGCGCGGCGAGAATTCGCGCCCGCGATCAAGCAACATCGCGACCCGCTCGCCGAGGCGGGACTGCCGCCCGAAGACTCCCAAGGTCAACAGCTCTTCAGTTTTCACTTGGTTTCTCCACATGATCGATGACCAGCACATCCATTGGCTCTATTCGAACGGGCTAGAATGGCCGCGTGAGTGCAGACCGGACGTTGCAGCGAGTTTTGAGCCACACCTCCGGCGCGAATATCCGGTTCGACGAGCTCTGCGCGTTGCTGGAAGCAATGGGTTTCCAAAAGCGCGTTCGTGGAAGCCATCATCTTTTTCGCAAATCGGGGATCGAGGAGCGAATCAATCTCCAGCGCGACGGGAACCAAGCAAAACCGTATCAGGTCCGGCAAGTGCGAACTGTTATTCTGAAGTACGGCTTGGCGAATCGGCATGAATAAATACGAAATCATCATCTATTGGAGCGACGAGGACCAAGCATACATCGCGGAGGTTCCTGAATTACAGGGCTGCATCGCGCACGGTTCCACGCAGGAAAGCGCGTTAACTAGCGTCAAAGAGGCAATCGAACTTTGGATCGATACGGCCAAGGAATTCGGGGATCCAGTTCCGCCGCCGAAGGGCCGTCGCCTAATGCTGGCGTGACTAACGGTCCCTTCAATTCTCACTGGGCCGCTCCACGTTATCGATGACCAACGTCTTTACAGCTCCCCTCCGCGCTTCGAGCTTCAGTCCGATGTCCTGAAGCGCAGCGAATATCGAGGAATCAGCGTCAGGGTTAAGCGCATAGTCGAAGTCGAAG
>JASHRP010000581.1 GCA_030037375.1 Bryobacteraceae bacterium
GCAATGGCGTACGATCCGGCGCGTGGCGAGGTGCTGGATTTTTTCGGCGGGCAAGAAGATCTGAGAAATCGAGCGCTGCGGGCGACCAGCAAAGCGTTCAGTGAAGATCCTTTGCGGGTGCTGCGCGGGATGCAGTTCGCCTGCCGTTTCGATTTAACCGTCGACAAGAAGACGGCGGAGATGTCGCGCGCGATCGCGGATTCTTATGGCACTCTTGCGCGCGAAAGAGTCGCCGAGGAGTTCATGAAGTGGGCGGTCAAGAGCGACTATCCGGGGCGCATCGCGGAGTACTTGGATACGACGGGATGGATGGCGCATTTCCCGGAGATCGCGGCTCTCAAAGGGGTGCCGCAGGATCCGCATTGGCATCCGGAGGGTGACGTCGGCACACACACGATGCTGGTGCTGAACGCGGCGGCTTACGTGGCCAATCGGGAGAAACTCGAAGGCGATGAGCGCGCGGTGCTGCTGTTTTCGGCGCTGTGCCACGATTTCGCCAAGCCGCCGACCACGCAATTACGGGAACGGGACGGCAGAATGCGCTGGACTTCCTGGGGGCATGAAGCGGCCGGAGGCCCGATGGCGCGGGCGTTCCTGGAGCGGATCGGGATCAAAGCTTCGATCGTGAGCCAGGTGGTTCCGCTGGTGGAAAATCATCTGGCGCATTCGAGCGTGGGCCGCGATCCGACGGCGCGCGCGGTTCGAAGGCTGGCCATGCGCCTTGCGCCTGCAAACATTTTGCAGCTTTTACGTTTGATCGAAGCGGATCATTCGGGGCGGCCGCCGCTGCCGGCCGGATTGCCGGAGGGTGCGATCAAAATTCGCGAGATGGCGATCGCGCAAGAAGTGGAATCGAAGCCGCAAGCGCCGTGGATTCAAGGACGGCATGTGTTGCCGTATTTCGATAACCGGCCGGGTAAGCATATTGGCGAGGTGACGGCGGCCGCGCTTGAAGCGCAGGCAGACGGCGAGTTTTCGAACGAAGGAGAAGCGCTGAAGTGGCTGGAGCAGTATATGGCTGCTAAAAAAGCGTGAGCTGGGGGTCGCGGGGCCATAGCTCCGGTTCCTGCTGTTCGTAGAAGCGCTCTTCGAAGCCGTAGCGGCGGCGGATGCGGGCGACACGCTCAGCGATTCTTTGGGGATAATCGCCGCGCAGGTAGGCCGAGCGATCAAAACGTTCGCGATAGCGCCGAACCAATAGTGGATAATTTTGTTCCAGGAACGGCAAGAAGACCTGCCAGGCGCAGGGCTTCAGGAACACGACGTTGCCGCCGAATCCTCGCGCGCCGGCTGCTCGGGCGGCTTTCGCGACGGCGTCGAGGCTTGCATCGGTATCGGTAAGGAGCGGGAGGATCGGAGCGCAGAAGACGGTCGCGCGGACGCCGTGGCGCGAGAGAGCGCGGACGGCGGAGAGACGGAGATCGGGACGAGGGGCCATCGGCTCGATCTCGCGCGCGAGCTCGCGGTCGATGGTAGTGACGGTCATAGAAATGGTCACGAAATGGCGGCGGGAGACTTCCTTCAGCAGCTCAGCGTCGCGGGCAACGAGCTGCGACTTGGTGGTGATGCCGAGACGGTAGCCGGCGGTTCGCGCGAAGGCTTCGAGGATGGACCGTGTGATTCCGTAGCGGCGCTCCGCGGGTTGATAGGGATCGGTGGCGGTGCCGATGGCGATGCGCTCGCCGAGGGGGAGCTTGGCGAGTTCCTTCAAAAACGCATCGGTGTCGAAATGTTTTATGAAGATGCGGCGCTCAAAATCGAGCGGATCGCGGAGCTCCATGAATTCGTGCGCGTAGCGGGCGTAGCAGTATTTGCATCCGAACTCGCAGCCGCGATAGGGATTGATCATCCAGCGGAATGGGACGCGTTCGCTGTAGCAGCGGGCGAGGAACGTTCGGGCAGGCATGTCGAAGTACTCGACCCGGTTCTTGGCCTGGAGGCTGGGGCTTTCGGCGGCCATCTTAGCGATTCCTACTAACTTCACCGCCGGGCTCCTGCTGTCCTTCCTAGGATATTCGCTCTTTCTTCGCCCTTTGTCAAGGATTACGATGTAAACATCGGGACGAGTGAGCGCGTCCTAGGGAGCGAAACGTACTTGGGGAACGAAATGTATTTCACATTGTCCAGGCGCGGCTTGTTTCGGGCGGCGGCCGCTTTAATCCCTGCCATTGAGTTAGATGCGTGGCAGGAGACTTCGCCCGATGCCAAGTATTCGAGCGAGGTCAACGTGGTCAACGTGCTGGCCACGGTGCGGGAGAAGGATGGCAAGATTGTTTCCAATCTGACCAAGGACGATTTCACGATCCAGGAGGACGGGCGGCCGGAGACGATCAAGTATTTCGCGCAGCAATTCGATTCGCCTTTGACGCTGGGGCTGCTGGTGGACACGAGCGGAAGCGAGCGGAGAAACATCGAGGCCGAGCGGCGGGCGAGCTACAAGTTCTTCGACCAGGTGCTGCGCGAGAACAAGGACAAAGCGTTCCTGATTCACTTCGACCGGCAGATCGAATTGTTGCAGGATCTGACATCGTCGCGGACGCAGCTAGACAAGGCGCTGGACGATCTGACCGCCGACCAGGGCCGGCCGAGTTACAGCAGCGGGGGCGGCGGCGGACGAGGCGGCGGAGGCACGGCGCTTTATGACGCCGTGTTCCTGGCGTGCGATGAGGAACTGAAGAAGCAGCAAGGGCGCAAAGCGATCATCCTGTTTTCCGACGGCGAGGATAATGCAAGCAAGGAATCGTTATCGAGTGCGATCGAATCGGCGCAGAGGGCCGACACGATGGTCTACTCGGTGCGGTTCTACGACGCGGGCTCGAGCGGATTCAATCCGGGATTCGGCGGCGGACGGGGGCGCAGGGGCGGAGGATTTCCTCCTCCGGCGCAGACTTCGAACCGCCGGGACGGCAAGGCGGTGATGCAGAGGATCTCCGAGGAGACCGGCGGCGAGTATTTCGAAGTCAACGGCGGGATGACGCTCGAGAAGATTTATGCGCGGATCGAGGATGAGCTGCGGAATCAGTACAACCTTGGTTACACGTCGGACCAGACGGGCGCGGGGTATCGGAAGATCACGGTGACGGCGAAGGGGAAGGGATTGGTGGTGCAGGCTCGGCAGGGGTATTACGCGAGATAGAGTACTTTCAGAGACAGACGATGCCGGCTCGTTGGTTCGTCTCGATCCTCGCGGTCGGGACTGCCGTGAGCGGGCAGATTCCGCGGACGAGCGCCGCTCCTAATCCGGTAATTGCCTCAACTCGGCTTCAATTGACGGCAAGCATAGAGCCGGCGGCGGTCGATCTCGAAGCTCCCGTTTTGATTAAGCTCCGGCTGCGGAACATCTCGGCAGAGAGTGTCTCCGTGGTGGATATAGTCACGGACGTCAACTATGAGTTGTTTGTGACCGATGCCTCTGGCAGGGAGCCGGACCGCACGCCACGCGGGAGGCTCGTTTACCAGGGTGTTGAGGCTGCCAGGGCGGTGCTGGAGAACCTGGAGCCCGGGCAGGAGGAAAATGCGACTCTCGATGTCGCTCGGATCTATGCGTTGAAGCGGCCGGGGACATACTATATTCAAGCGCTCCGAGCGCACATCAGTCCCGACCAGCAGCCACCTAGCGTGCACAGCAATTCAGAGGCGGCTAAAATCCGGATCGAAAAAGCCGTCTCGAACCGAGTGCAGTTCACGATTAAGCCGTTCCCTCGAATCGATATTCGAAACAATCCGATGTTTGACTCGGCTCGGCTCCGCTTGGTCGCGAGTATCATTCCGTCGGCGATCAAGATCGGCGTGCCGATAAACCCGCCGCCGGTGTGGATAATGCTCGACCTCGCGAACATCATTGGCGCATCGGTAACGGTCACGGAGAACGGGGACACAGTCGACTATGAGCTTTTCGTCACGGATTCGGCCGGAAAAGAACCGAAGCGCACTCCGAAGGGCGAGGCGATGTTCCGGCGGGAGTATTCATTGCTTAAGTCGGAAAGCGTCTTGCTAAAACCGGGCGAGCTTTTTACACGGGCTTGTGAACGTAAGGGATACCTATCAACTGACCGAGCCAGGAACCTATTACGCGCAGGTTTTCCGGGACTTCATCTGGCCGGATCCGGACGGCGCTACGCAGAAAGATGCGTCCCCGATAGAGATGGCGGTCTCGAACCCGGTGGAGTTCACCCTCGTCCAGTAACGCGGGACGCGTGCTTAGGCGCGCTGACTGACCTGGCCGTCCGGCAGCTCCATGTTCGGCAGCTCAATGTTCGGCAGCTCCAGGGCGACGAGCGTCTGATTGAGAAGCTGGTAAGCAATCTCGCCGAAGGTGAAGGGGCCGGGAAAGCGATCGAGCTTCTTGCCTTCGAGAAACGAATACAGATAGTTCAGGATGCAGTTGCAGGAGAAGGCGACGGTGGACACGGGGCGCTGGCGCACGGTGTTTTGGAAGACCCCGGCGTAGTCGTCCACCGGGCGGGCAAAACGATATTCGACGCCGGCGAAAACTGGCGCGTAAAAAGCAACCTTCTTGCGTGCACGGTCGGTGTTTTGAATGCTGACGTTGACCATGGCTCCGCCGACGTTGGCGACCAAAGGGAGGCGGCAGTCGATTTCCTGGGCTGTGAGGTAGTCGCTTAAGCGCGTTTCGCGCCCATCGATCGAACAGGAGGTCGCCTCAAAGCCGTTTTCGGGGAATTGAATGGCCGGACCGGCGCCGGGCTCGAAGACATTGATGATGTCGACCACGGGGGGATGGGCCGGATCATACTCCGCGTGCAGCACGAGGGCTTGTTCCGTGGTGGAGTCGCCGAGGCCGGAGAACACGCGCGGGCGGCGCTTTCCAAGATCTTCCAGGTGCACTCCGGCAATCCAACCGACCAACGGGCTCATACCGAACTGAGGCAGTTCCGGCGCGCGCAGGGCGAAATCGAAGTGGGCCTGACTCATTCCGGGGATGAGGATGAAGGCAGCAGTGAATCCAGCGGCGTCGGTGTAGAGGCGGCTTAAGTTGGTCGAATCGTAAACGTAGATTCCTTTAAAGGGCAAATCCGGGGGCAAATCCGTGCAGAAGACACGGTCCGTGGAGCAGGCGCCGCCGCGATCGGTCATGAAATAGGGAATGGTGCCCCCGATCCAGTTTCCGCGCGGGAGTTTTTCAAGCAGGCGTTCGGAGCCCGCGATCAGCAGGGTCTTGCCGGAGGTTATGTTCCGGGAGGCCTCTTCAAGGCTCAGGAGTTGGTGATTCATGCGAAACGAGCGAGATCCTTCCGGGCGGCGGGCGAGTTCTGAAGTTTTTCGTAGAGGCCGTAAAGCGATTCGGCATGCTCCCGCGCGGTCGCCGGGTTGGAGCGGACCTCACGCAGGGCACGTCCGAGGTAGAGCTTCGCGGGCAGCAGCGCGAGCTCGAGGGTTTCTTTGCCGGTGACGATTTTAAGCCACACCGGGTCAGCCTTGGCGGGAAGGCCAGGCATGGATGCTACCTCCTATACAATCTTGCTGCACGTTTTTGGGATCGACGGAGGGAGGGATGGGCGGGAGAGCGGAGTATTCTTATGACCGCTGAAGACGAGGTGTTAGCCGCGAATGAACGCGAATGAAAACAAGCCCGCGCGGCTCCTACGATCGGTGGGAAGCGCCAGAGTCCCGAAAAGCCGCTTGACTTTCGGCTATTTCTGCGACATGCTGTAGCAGGAAATGGCTTCGAAGCTGACGCCCAAGCGAGGTGTGATGTGGGTCGGAGCGGCGGTACTCTGTTTTGCGGCGGCGGCTCGAATGGACGCACAATCCGTGCCGGCTGGGTGTAATGCTCCGCTTGAGGCTTCCTCCGTTACGGTTCCGCTTCCGGGGAATCCGTTCGCGGTGAAGCCGAGCGCGGACGGTTGCTGGGTGTTCGCTACGGTGGGAGGGGCAAGGGGTGGTATCGCCGTTTTGAAACGCGGGCAGGGACGGATCGAAATGGCGCGGGTTGTTCCGACGCCATCGGGGCCCGCGGGAATCGTCTTGACTCACGATGGGAAGCTGCTGATCGCCGCCGCAGGCAATTCGGCCGTGATTCTGGATGTCGAGCGCATGACCGGCGGCGCGGAGATGCCGATTGCCGGGACGTTCAACGGACTTAGAGGCGCCGTTTACGTGAACGTGACGTCTGACGACAGGCTGCTGTTTGTGAGCCAGGAGAACGCGCAAAAGATAACGGTGATCGATCTCGAGCGAGCGCGCCAGAACGGATACGGCGCCGCATCGATAGTTGGAGACATTCCTGTCGGGCTCGGTCCCATCGCCCTGACGTTCTCGCCGGATGGAAAGTGGCTGTACACAACGAGCGAGGGCGCGGCTCCCGATTGGAACTGGCCGAAGGCTTGCAAACTGGAAGGCCCGCCGCCCAACCCGGCGACGGTCGCTGCCCGTAAAGCCGCGGCTGACCGGCAGATCGCCGCCTTGCAAGCGCAACAGGCGAACGCGCCGGACAAAGAGAAGGCTCGTTTGCAGGAGCAGATTGACTTCATCAAGACCTACGCCGTCGACAGCGCATCTTCTGCGCCCCTGGTGAATCCTGAAGGCGCGGTGGTGGTGGTGGATGTGGCGCGCGCGAGGACGGATCCGGCTCAGTCTGTTGCCGGGCGGATTCCCGCCGGGTGCAGCGCCGTGCGCATGGCGATTTCGCCGGATGGCAGCCGAATATACGTTACGGCGCGGAACAGCAACGCCGTGGGCGTGTTCGACACGGGAAAGCTGTTGGCAGACCCGGCTCACGCCCGGTTGGGGACGGCGGCGGTTGGGGAGGCTCCGGTGCCCGTCGCGGTGATCGATCATGGCAGCAAAGTGGTGGCGGGGAACTCGAACCGATTCGGGGGCACAAATGCGCCGCAGACTCTTAGCGTTTTGGACGCGGCCAAGATGGAGCAGCCAGGCGCCTATGCTACGCTCGGCACGATTCCGTCGGGCGCATTCCCGCGAGAGCTGAGTGTTTCCTCGGACGGCCAAACGCTGTTTCTTACGAATGCCGGTTCGAGCTCGCTTCAAGTGATGGACATCGCGAGGCTACCGGTTGAAGCGGCTCGACCCGCGCGATGAAAACCGCCATGTGTTGCCATCAGCGCTGGGCGGCGGTTCCGGGAGCCACCGATCGAATCTCGATAGCGGACGCGGCAGTCAGCGGCTGTGTGCCCGATTTTGCCCCGTTGACCTGGAGGATGTAAGCCGCGAGGTTGACGGATGTCTCCTCGGGTTCATCGGGGCCGGCGGCGAGCTTTATCCGGTCGATCAGATCGTGTGTCGTCCGCGCGCCCCACACTGTCATGAATTTCGGGCCGGCCAGCGGCGGAATGCTTCCATCGTTCTGAATGGTTCGTTGCAGCGCCGGTTCTAACGAGCCGAGCTCTGGAAGTTCGCCGGGCGCTCCGGTGCGGCCCATCAACGCGACTGTGTGGCAATACGCGCAGGCGGCGTCCTTGGTTGCGCTTGTGCCGCCTTTGTCCTGGAACGCTTTCCGTCCTGCCTCGGCCTGAGCCGGTGTGACCACGCTCGTGAGGTTTGGGCCTTGCGCGAGTAGAACCGTGAACCCGGAGGCGGTTACTACGGCGAAGAGGTTTCGAGGGAACGCCACGTGTACGAGATTATACGCAAAAAACTTCTTGACTTCGGGCTACGTCTGCGACAGACTGTAGCAGGAAATGGCAACTAAACCGAACGCGCCTCGGAAAGCACTAAGCGGCCTGGAGCATCAGCTCATGGAGATTTTGTGGAAGGGCGGTCCGGCGACGGCCGAGCGGATTCGCGAGGCTCTGGCGCCGCAGCATGCGCTGAAAGATTCGAGCGTGCGCACGATCCTGGGCCGGTTGGAGGATAAGGGCTACGTCAAGCACAAGCAACTCGGGAAGGCGTTCGTGTACAGCGGCGTAGAGAAAGCGCAGAACGTGGCCGTGCGCGCGGTGCGGCAGATTCTGGACCGGTTCTGCGATGGATCGCTGGAGCAGTTGCTGACTGGATTGGTCGAAAACGAAGTGGTGGACAGGGCGGAGTTGGAGGAACTGGTTCGCAAGATAGGGAAGGCCGAGAGAGGAAAGACGGGGAAGTGACATGCTCGCTTATTTTGCAGACGTGTCGGTTCGAGTATGTGTATTGGCGCTGATCGCGGTGGTCTTCGCGTGGAGGCGCTCGGCGGCGGTACAGCATGCGGTATGGGCGACGGTGGTGTGCGGCATGCTGGCGCTGTTTGGGATCAGCTCCGCGCTGCCGAGGTTGCCGCTGAAGGTGTTGCAGGCTTTGCCGGAGCAGAGCTTGCCTGAGCAGGCGTTGCTGGAACACGCGCCGCCGGATCACGTGAGGCGCTTCGAGCCTCCAACGCAATTTGGGGATCGGGCCGCGGTGGCGATTCCTTATTCGGCGCCGCTGCGGCGGGAGATTGATTGGGTAGCGCTTGGGTACGGCGTTGTAGCGCTCGCTTTCCTGCTGCGGTTCGCCGTGGGGGCGTTCCTGGCGCGGAGGCTCGTTAAGCAGAGCGCGCTCATGGACGGATTCCGTGAGTCGGAACGGATCGCGGTGCCGCTGACGGTGGGGTGGTTTCGTCCCGAGATTTTGCTGCCGCTGGAATGGCGCGATTGGGAACGGGCCAAACTCGAGGCGGTGCTGGCGCATGAAGGCGCGCATGTCCGGCGGTGCGACAGCTTGATCGCCGCCATAGCGGGAATCAATCGCTCAATCTTCTGGTTTCATCCGCTGGCGTGGTGGCTGGAGCGGAGACTGGCTCTTCTTGCCGAGCTGGCTTGCGACGAAGCGTGTGTCGCCGCGACTGGAGATCCCGAACAGTACGCGAGCTTACTGATTGAAATGGCGCGGGTGGTGGACGCATCTCGCGGGCGATTGCGCGAGCATGCGCTGGCGATGGCGGCTGGGTCGCGGATCGGCATGAGAGTGGGCTCGATTTTGAAGGAGGGCCGCAGGTTCTCAGAGGGCATGAGCCGCATGGGTTGGGCGGCGATCGTGCTCGGCGGAGTTCCCCTGGTTTGGGCCGCGGGAGCGATGACGCTGGATCATCAGGCTCCGGTGTTGCCTTTGCGACTTCCGCCTTTGAATTCGCCGAAAGCGCCGGTGCTTGTGGCCCAGGCACGACCAACGGCTCAGTCGGCGCCCGCCGTTGCCAAGGCTCCAGCCGCGCCAGTCCGGTTTGAAGTCGCTTCTATCCGGCCGGCGCTGGGGTCCAGTTTTAAGGACAGCTTTACCATGCATCCGGGACGCGTGGAAATCGCGAGCGTCAGCTTGCAGCGGCTGATGGAGTACGCATTCCGGCTGCCGCAGAAGCAAGTAGACGGGCCGCAGTGGTTGCACCATTGGGGCGGGCCGCATTTCGACATCATAGCCAAGCTGCCACAGGGAGCCACGGCGGATCAGGTACCGGAGATGATTCGGGCGCTACTGGTGGA
>JASHRP010000066.1 GCA_030037375.1 Bryobacteraceae bacterium
TCGCTACTTTTACGGCCATGGAAATCGCCGAGCCGTTCTCTCAACCGCTTGCTCCGCCCGCGCCCGTGCGCAACTCCCGTGATTGGCTCCCCATCGCGATTGCAGGCGTTTGGGCTAGCGGCTTTGCTGCCATGGCACTGCTGCGGATTCTCGGATGGCTGCGAATTCGCGCCGCTGTTCGCGCCGGCGCCCCCGTGGGAACCATTTCAAACGTCGAAATCCGTTCTTCAACTGGATTGCTTGAACCAGGAGTTGTCGGCCTGTTTCGGCCGATTCTTCTTTTGCCGGAAGGCATCGCGGAGCGGCTGACGCCTGCCCAACTTGAAGCCGTGCTCGCCCACGAATTGAGCCATGTGCGCCGTCGAGACAATCTCACCGGAGCGCTTCATATGCTCGTCGAAGCCGTGTTCTGGTTTCACCCGCTGGTCTGGTGGATCGGCTCGCGTCTCGTTGAGGAGCGCGAGCTCGCCTGCGATGAAGCCGTGCTGGATCTCGGGAACCAGCCTCGCGATTACGCCGACGCGATTCTCGGCGTGGTCAAGCTATACGTCGAATCTCCCATTGTCTGCGTGGCCGGAGTGACCGGCTCGAATATCAAGAAGAGGATCGAAGCAATCATGAACACGCGCACCGTTTTCGGTTTGAATTTTGCAAAGAAGGCCATGCTTGCCATGGCCGGTTTCGTGGCCATCGCGGTTCCAATCGGAGTCGGCATGCTCACTGTTCCGAGAATGGTGGCGCAGGCGCCAGCAGAGCCGCTGCCGCCGACCGTTCAACCCGCTCCGGCACCGTCGGCTGTCCGCGCACCGACTCTCATAGCAGGCCCGTCCGCAAGCTCAACCGCTTACGCCGCACCTGCGAAGAGTATGATCTATCAAGGAAAGAACAAGACGTTTTTCTTCTTTCAGCGTCCCGTCGACTTCTCCGACGCCTCCAAGTCCCCTTCAACAGACTCTCCTTCCATGAAAGACATTCGCGCCCGCTACGGCCCGCCGGACTACATCGAACAGCGCGAGTCCGACACCGCGCCCCCATCGCAAATCTGGCGCTATAACTACATCGCCGATTTCCTTGGCCGCGCCGAGTTCGAATTCACTGGGCCCAAAGGAGGGTTCCGCATCAACTGGCCTCCGCCGCTCGCGAGCTTCGAAGGCACGCCCGCGATCGCGCAGGGTTTGGCCGATCAACTCGCTGGCGGGGCGGTGAAGCCGCCCATTGCCGGCCTTCTCGGCGCGCACGCGGAAATGCAGACCTATCCGTCAGCCGTGCCGCAGCGGCTCGTCGTGCCAATCGTCGCCTCGGCCGGACAATTCGATATCGCCGCTGAAATCGACTCTGTCGATGGGACGCGCGTCGAAGGAGTCCGCGACCACATCGTTCTCAATCCCGGTGGGGACGGGCCCCCGCTCGGCCGTTATCAGGCGACGCTGATTCTCGCGCCCGGAGCCTACATATGCAACGTGGCTCTGCGGGATTTTGCGACCGGACAAACCCGCACCGAAACGATCAACTTCGAAGTGAAGTAATCTTCGCCGCCCGTTACGGCAGCCGTCCCGAAAGGTACATCGTCGGCGTCGGCTCCGCCGGTGTCTGCACTGTTGGCGCGGTCTTCGCGCTCTTGGCACGAGCCGAGTTTTGAATCACCAGGGCGTTCGCAGGCGCGGGACGAACTACCTGGAACGCGACCGCGTCCCCGGACTTCAGCGAAGCCGCGATCTTTCGCACGTCATCCGCGGTCGAAACCGGATGCCGGTTGATCGAAATGATGATATCGCCCTTCTCCATCTCGATATCCTCGGCGAAAGAACCCTCTTGGACGCTGCTCACCATGACCCCATGCTTGTCCGGAGTGAGATTGCGCTCATCCTCGGTGAGATCGCGCGGGCCGATTCCGAACTTCACCCCCGAAACCGGCTCCGGCTTGGAGGCGGGCTCCTCCGGAGTCGGATTGTCGCCCACGATATCGGGACGGTCGGCGTACAGGAGCTTGCGATCCTGCGTGACCACCTTGAAGTCCATTTTTTTGCCGTCGCGATCGACGGCCAGAGTGAGCGCGCTCCCGACCGGAGCGTCGGCGACGTGAGATAGCAGATCGTCCCCGTCCTTGATGGACTGCCCGTTGATCGCGACTACGATATCGTTTACCTTGATCCCGGCCTTGGCCGAGGGACCGTTCGGAGTTACGTCGTCGACGATGACTCCGTGATTTACGCCCAACGCCTCCAGCGTTTCCGGCTTCTGAACCCGGAAGGAAATGCCAACTGAGCCGCGCGACACGGAGCCATCGCGAATGATGTCGTTATAAACCCGCACCACCATGTTGCTGGGCAGCGCGAAGCCCACGCCTTCGGACCCGCCCCGGCTGGTGGCGATCATCGTATTGACGCCGATAACCTCGCCTCGGATATTGACCAGCGGCCCGCCGCTGTTGCCAGGATTGATCGCCGCATCGGTCTGAATGAAGCGCTGGAAATTCTTGTGCTCGTCGATCTCGCGTCCTAGGGCGCTGACGATCCCGGCCGTCACCGATTCCTCGAGCGTGAATGGCGACCCAATGGCCACCGCCCAATCCCCCACCTGCACCGCATCCGAGTTTCCGATGCTCACCGGATCGAGCGGCTTGTGCGTGTCGATCTTGATCACCGCCAAATCGGTCTCGAAGTCGGTTCCGATGACTTTCGCGCGGTATTGAGTGGATTCGCCCTGCAGCTTGACCATGATCTTGTCGCCGCCGGACACAACGTGATTGTTGGTGATGATATAGCCGTTCTTGTCGACGATGAATCCGGTGCCGGACTGCTCATGCTTCTCGGCCTCTTCGGGGATGATCTGCGGAGCGCCTTGCCCACCGAAGAACCCGCGGAACTGCTCCAACGGATCGTCCCCACCCTCGTCCTGGCCGCGGCGGCCACGGTTGCGGCCGGCCTGCGCGGGAGCCGCTGGGACCTCCACCACGATGTTTACCACGCTGGGCTGAAGCTTCCTGGCGAGCTTCGTGAAATCGCTGCCGATCTCCACCGCCTT
>JASHRP010000067.1 GCA_030037375.1 Bryobacteraceae bacterium
CTTGAAGTGTAGCTCCAGCCACTCGACCGAGAAAGTCACCAGTACGCCTGCCACCAGCCCCACAATCAAAGCCTCCGCGGGAACCTGAAACGCCGCTCCGGCGCTGGACGCGGCTAATCCGGCCGTCCATCCGTTTGCGCTGAGCGAAGCATCTGGCTTGCCAAAGCGAGTCCTCGTCACCAGGGCCGCGGCGAGCATCGCTCCCGCCGCGGTCAAGAGCGTATTGACCGCGATCAGGGGAACACGGCTGGTCTCCGCGCCATAGAACAGAATCGCGGCGGATGAGTTGAGCCCGAACCATCCGATCAACGCGAGGAAGCAGCCGAACGTTACGAAGACTGCATTATGCCCGGGTATCGCCGCGGGCATCCCGTCCTGCGAGAACTTTCCGCGCCGTGGATCCAAAATCCAGGTGATTGCCAGTGCTGAGAATCCTCCGACCACCTGAATGACTCCCGCGCCACCCGCATCCACGAATCCCCTCCCGATGCCCGACTGCCATCCGAGCGCGGACAGCCAGCCTCCGCCCCACACCCAATGCGCGAACAGGGGAAAGGTCCAGCCGGACAGTAGCGCGGTCGATGCCAGCGCCGCGCCGAGCCTCCATCGCTCCTCGCCGGCGCCGAGCGGGATCACCGCAGCAAGCGCACAGCCGAAAACACCGAAACAGGCTGTCAGCAAGGTTGCCGGCGCCGCGCTGGCGTCCAATCCGCCAAAGAAAAATCGGCCCGAAGCGATCCAGTTCCAAACCACGCCTCCGGCCGCAATACCGTAACTTGGCGTAGCCGGTGTACCCTGCCACGCAAATCCGAATATCACGTAAACGATCGCCGCGACCGACGCCGCAGCCAGCGCCATAATCAAAGAATGCACCGCGCTTCGAGACCGCCCCATGCCGGAGCTCATCAGGGCGAGCCCCGCGTATGCGAAGGGAATAAGAAGAATCAGGCAGCCGCACAGGGCTGCCGTGACGTCCGATGGCGCGGCGCCCACTTCAGCGCTTCTCCTTGACCGGCGGAATGTGGCCCACGATCGCGATCGCCAGCCCTATCAGCTCGACTCCGAAACCGGCGATGGCGAAGGCGGCCCTATAACTTCCTGGCGGAAGCGCCGTGATCGCGCTGAGCACGATCACCCACCCGGAGGCAAGCAGCAGCAGCCCCGCCAATTTCATAGACACCTAAAGTACCACACTCTGCTTCGATTTCTGACGCTTCGGCCCAACAGCATCAATATGTTGCAAAGAAAAGAAACTAATACAATTAATCGAAATTTTCGATTAACAGTAATCGCATAATGCGTATACCATGGTCACTAACCGGTTGTTGAACCAATCTTCCGCGACGCCATGTAGACCCGCCGCCGACGCTTAAGCTAACGACAATTTGCGGCTGTCAAGGAACTCGGAGACGAGGGGCCGACTCGATCTCTGTCTTCGTGGAGGATCGTGCGCTCCGTCGGCGCATAGTGCGCTCCTTTCTTGGATGGCCTTCAAAACTAAACCACACAAAGGGGTTATCTCGCGTATGTTCTCACAACGAAACACTCTCGTCGGGTTCCTAGTTCTCGGTCTGTCCGCGTATGCACAGACGCCGCAGCCAGATCCACCACCAGCCGTGCCAGCGGCGCAGCCTGCGGCTCCTGCCGCTCCGATGCCGCTTTCGACCCCAGCGATCACCGGACCGCTTTCGAATCTTCCGCCTGCGGTGTTTAACGCCGGACCGTTCGGCAACATCGCGGTGAACGGCGTGCTAAGCGGGATGGGCCTCGTGCAGAACAACCATGTTCCGGGCGACAACACCGACCAGGCGGCCCTGAGCAATGGGCAAGTCTTCATCCAGAAGAGCGAGGGATGGTTCCAATTCTTTTTGGAAGCCGGCGCCTACAACATTCCGGATCTGGCCGTGCCGTTCCTCAAGACTCAGGATACTGTCACCGATCTGTGGGGTCCGCTGCCCGTCGCTTTCTTGAAACTGCAAGCTGGAAAAAATACTTCGATTGAAATCGGCTCGCTGCCGACCTTGATCGGCGCGGAGTATACGTTCGATTTCGAGAACATGAACGTTGAGCGCGGCTTGTTATGGAATCAGGAAAACGCGATCAACCGCGGAATCCAGTTGAACCAAACCATGGGCAAAGTATCGGCCTCCATTAGCTGGAACGATGGTTTCTACTCCAACCGCTATACGTGGCTGTCGGGGTCCTTGGCCTACACCAACGGTCCCAACGCTTTCTCGTTCGTCGCGGGCGGCAACGCCGGCCAGACGAAGTTCGAGACCCTGGCTACTCCGGTGCAAAACAACGGCTCCATCTACAACGTGATTTACACGTTTACCAAGGGCCACTGGATCATCCAGCCCTACTACCAATACACCAGCGTTCCGACCAACGCGAAGATCGGCGTCGAGAAGGGCGCATCCACCAACGGCGGAGCGATCCTGTTGAGCTACGCCTTCCCGCACGGATTTTCTATCCCGCTGCGTTTCGAGTACATCTCGAGCTCCGGCAGCGTGGCAACCGATGCCGTGAACCTTATGTTCGGCCCAGGAAGCTCGGGTACGTCGTTCACCGCGACTCCGACCTTCCAGACCGGAGGGTTCTTCGTTCGCGGAGACCTCGGTTTCGTTCACGCCGGCAACTACACGCCTGGTGACGTGTTCGGGGCGCTGGCCAACCAGGACAACCAATTCAGAGTGATGGGCGAGATCGGATTCATCTTCGGCAACAACATCGAAAAGAAGTAATGCGCGGCGATAGTTACGGCGCGTAGTAACCGGTGCGGGCGTGGACGTACACTTTAGGAACCGTCGTGGTGACATGAATCCGGTGCGATTTGCCCGGCGTCCCGGATTCAACGGGCTGATAACCCAGGATGTACTGGCTGCGGAGGGCGTCGCTAATCTTAGCGATAGCCTCCCGAGCCTGTGCCGTATTTCGCGCGTGGAAGTGCAGCCCGCCGGTCTTGTCGGCGAGCGATTGCAAAAGATCCGGTCCTTGGGACTGCGCTCCCCGGTCGCCCGGTTTGGCGATCATGCTGGGGCGAAACGGAATCGTGCCTGGAGAAGAATCTCCCAGCCCATCCAAAACGATCGTATAAATCTGCACGTCGGCTTCGAGCGCGGTTCGGAGCAACTGGCTCTTCGAATAGCGGCTGTGGTTGTCCATGCCATCCGAAAAAACCAGCAGTGCCCGCTGCGGATTTCTTGCCTGTTTCATCTTGGTCAGGCCGAGGTACACGGTATCGATCAGCGCCGTCATTCCTCCCGGCCTCGAGAACCCGATTCTTTGATCGATATCGGCGGCATCGCCCGTGAAATCGGAGTTTGCTTCGGGTTGCGTCGAGACAGTGAGCAGCAGGAATTCGTCGTTCGTGTTGCTGGAACGAACAAAGCTTTGCGCGCCATCCTTGGCAACGCTGAGTGCATTTCTCATGCTGCCGCTCACATCCAGAACCACGCCAACCGAACACGGCTGATCCTCGCTGGTAAACGACAGAATCTTCTGGGGTGTTTGATCGTCCAGGATATTGAAATCCTGAACGCGCAGTCCCAGGATGGTCTTCCCGTAATTGTCGGTTACGGTGACCGGGACCAGTACCAGCCGCGAGTTCGCCTGAAACATCGCCGGCGTGGACATGCTTTGCGCGTCCAGCTTGGCCAACAGCAGCGAAACGAAGATGCACGTCGAGCCCAAAGCTCTCCGCGGAAACATACCTCAGTGTGGAAGTAAAGTAATGAAAAAGTCATAAACGTATAAAGGATCTATAAAAATACCGCCCGCAGCCTCGCGTAAGAGACGGTGAAGACTGCGATAGAATGATCCAGGCCCGCGCATCCCAAAAGGAAGCGGGTCTCACCCCGGAACTCAGCGGTTCCGGATCCTTTTCAAGTCAAGAGTGATGGAGAATACACAGTGACTCCTAAAGAAGTCCTCGAATACGCAAAGAAGCACGACGCAAGACAACTCGACCTACGATTCACGGACCTGCCTGGTGTTCAACAGCACGTCACCTATCCGATCACCGAACTAGAGGAAACCTCCTTCGAGGAGGGCTTTGGATTTGACGGTTCCAGTATTCGCGGCTGGCAGGCGATCAACGAAAGCGACATGCTCCTTCTCCCCGACCCAGCCACCGCGTTCATGGATCCGTTCTTCGAGACCAAGACGCTGGTGATGGTCTGCGACGCCATCGATCCCATCACCCGGCAGCACTACGATCGCGATCCACGCTGGATTGCGCGGAAGGCTGAAATGTACTTGAGAAATTCGGGCATCGCCGATACGGCGTTCTTCGGAGCCGAAGCGGAGTTTTTCATCTTCGACAACGTGCGTTTCGATCAGAACACCAACAGCGGTTACTATTTCGTGGACGCCGAAGAAGGCCGCTGGAATTCCGGACGCGCGGAGCACAACCTCGGCTACCGGCCGCGTTACAAGGAAGGCTATTTCCCAGTCCCGCCGACGGATCATCATCAGGACTTGCGCGCAGAAATGGTGGAGACGATGCTCAGGTGCGGGCTCGATATCGAATGCCAGCACCACGAAGTGGCCACCGGCGGACAGGCTGAAATCGACCAGCGTTTCAACACTTTGCTGAAATCGGCCGACAACATGATGACTTACAAGTACGTGATCCGCAACACCGCGTATCAGTACGGCAAGACCGTCACGTTCATGCCCAAGCCGCTCTTCGGCGACAACGGAAGCGGCATGCACACCCACCAGAGCCTCTGGAAAGACAAAAAGCCGCTGTTCGCCGGCGATCTCTACGCCGGATTCAGCCAGATGGGTCTTTGGTACATCGGCGGATTACTGCGCCACGCCCGCGCCCTCGCGGCGATCATCGCTCCCACCACTAATAGCTACAAGCGTCTGGTCCCCGGCTACGAGGCTCCGGTAAATCTCGCATACTCCCGCCGCAATCGCTCGGCTGCCTGCCGCATTCCGATGTACTCGGCGAGTCCCAAGGCCAAGCGCGTCGAATTCCGACCGCCCGATCCGTCCTGCAACTGCTACATGGCGTTCGCGGCGATGCTCATGGCTGGTCTTGACGGAGTGCTGAACAAGATCGATCCCGGCGAACCGCTCGATAAGGATATCTACGATCTCACGCCGGAGGAGATGAAGGCCGTCCCGTCGATGCCTTCATCGCTCGAGGAGGCGCTGAACGCGCTTGAGGACGATCACTCCTTCCTGCTTAAGGGCGACGTGTTCAGCGAGGAGTTGCTCGAGACCTACATCGGCTACAAGCGCAAGAACGAGGCCGATGCCGTGCGCCTGCGTCCGCATCCCTACGAGTTCGCCCTCTACTACGATATTTAGAGGTTGACCGAAGGCTCGGTTCTTCAAATCAGCGTATCGAAAGGCGGGGTGCCCAAGCTTCCCCTCGCGGAAGCGCTGGTCACCCCGCTTGGCATTGATGGCGACCTTCACCGCCATCCCGAAATCCACGGCGGTCTCCGGAAGGCGCTTCTGTGGATTACCTCGGAGGGCATTGAGGAGCTCACCGCGGCGGGACTTCCGCTCTACGCCGGCGCGCTGGGCGAAAACCTGACCACCCGCGGAATCGACCGGCGCATTTGGCGCGCCGGCCAGCGCTGGCGGATCGGCGAAACCGTGATCGAGCTCACCAAAATGCGCGAGCCTTGCAGCCAGATCATGATCTACGGGCAGAACATCGGCCTCGCGGTATATGATCAAAACGTGAAAGCTGGCGATCCCGCGTCGCCACGGTGGGGTTTGAGCGGGTTCTATGCGGCCGTTGTGCAGCCCGGCTCAATCCGCGTGGGCGACCGAGTCGAGCTTCTGAAGCAAGCTCTGGACCAAGCTGTCTAGACCCTGAATGCAGCGTCTGCTCACGTTCTCTTACCGCGATCAGCCGCGCGCCATGCGCGAAATCGCGGATCTGTCGCGAACCCTCCCCGTAGGTGTCCGCAACCGTTTTGACCTCCTTCTGGCCGCTTCTCCCGCGCCCGAGCGTTGCCTGCAATACTTCATGCGATTGCGGGAGCGCCAGCCCGCTGCCTTCGACCGTCTCACGCGATCCACCGCGGGGTTGCGGCATCTGGTGGCCGTTTTCGCGTACAGCCGCTTTCTGGCGGAAGAGATCCTCGAACACCCGGAATGGGCGGAGCAGCTTCTGGATCCAAGCGATTTAACGCGCGTCGCCTCAGTCGACATTTTGAGCGCCCGGCTCGCCGAGGAGTTTCCCGCCGGCGTTCCCGATCCTCTGGAGCTAGCCAAGTTCCGGCGAAGGCAAATCCTGCGCATCGTCGTCCGCGACGTCCTTGGCCTGGGCACGCTTCCGGAGATCACCGCGGAACTGTCGGATCTCGCTGACGCTCTGGTGGAGTTTTCGTACGAGCGCATTCGCCAAGATTTGGTGAACCGCTATGGCGTGCCGCGCTGCGAATCCGATGACCGCGAAGCCCGCTTCGCAGTGATTGCGTTGGGGAAGCTCGGGGGCCAGGAGTTGAATTACAGCTCGGATATCGACCTGATGTTCCTCTATTCTGAGCCCGGATTCACCGACGGCGCCGAATCCATCTCGAATAAGGAGTTCTTTAAGCGCGCAGCCAACCGGCTCACTGAGCTTCTCAGCACCTACACGGCCGAAGGAATGTGCTACCGCGTCGATCTTCGCCTTCGTCCGGATGGCAGCTTGGGCGAAGCGTGCATCTCTCTCGCCGGCGCGCGCAAGTATTACTCGGCGCGCGCGCGGGATTGGGAGTTGCAGATGTTGATCAAGGCTCGCGTGGCCGCCGGAGATCTTTCCACCGGCCGTGCGCTTCTGGATTTCGTCGAACCGCGCATCTATTCGACCACGCTCGATTTCTCCGCGGTCGAGCAGCTTTCGCTCACGCGGGAGCGGCTGAACGAAAAGCTCGCGGAGCGGAAAGTGAAGTGGGGACTTGCGACGCGCATTCGGGAGCGCACATCGATCGACGTGAAGCTGGAGCGCGGAGGAATTCGTGACATCGAATTTCTGGTGCAGTGTCTGCAACGGTTGTACGGCGGCGCCGACCCCTGGGTGCGGCACGGCGGCACCATGCTCGCGCTAGCTCGCTTGCAGGATAAGGGATTTCTCTCGGGCGCGGAATATGGACGATTGGCCTCCGCGTATCAGTTCTTGCGGCATCTGGAACACCGTCTCCAATTCGAAGACGATCTCCAGACGCACTCCCTCCCGGACGATCCGGAAGCCCTCGAGCTCCTCGCCAGGCGCATGCCCGGCGGCGGATCGGGCGCCTGGCTGATGCGGGAGTTGCGGGGACACTTCGCCCGCGTCACGGAGATTTACGATCGCGTGGTTCGTTCGCAGTCCTCGCCGCCGGATATGCCGCCTCGCGAAGACGGCCTGCGAACTAGAGCAAGCAACGTGGTATTGGCGCTCGATCAGAACGCCCCGGCGCTCGCCGCCGCGCTCAGCCGGGCCCGCCTGCAACGCGGCTACCGCCCGTTCGAGCATTTCCTCGAGCGCGTGTCGGGAGATCCCCGGAGCTTGGATAGCCTCAACTCCAACGATGAGCTGGCTCGCCACACCCTCGACCTGTTCGAGCACAGCCCTTACTTCGCGGAGGAACTGATCCGCGTGCCGGAACTGGTGGACGATGTCTCCCGTTCGAACATCCCTCTTTCCGCCGATGATCCCCCGCCCGCCGAGCTGCCGGAACTGCGCCGCTGGTTCCGGCGCGAAATGGTCCGCATTCAAGCGGACAGCATCTGCCGCTCCCGCCCCGTTTTCGATACCCTGGCACGCACCTCCGATCTGGCGGACGCGGTGATCAGGCGTGTTTATCAGATCGCGATCGCCGAGACTCGGCGAAGCCATCCGCCGCAGAGGCCGGATTATGAGCCGCGCGATCAAATGTGGGTAATCGCGCTAGGCCGTCTGGGTACGCGCGAATTCGATCTCGCCTCCGACGCGGACCTGGTCTTCGTGCTGGCCGATTCCGACGCGGCGGAACTCCACTTCTGGACCCGCGTCGCGGCGCATCTGGTCGACATGGTGGCCGCTTACACCGGCGGCGGCACTCTGTTCACTGTAGATACGCGTTTACGTCCCAACGGCGGCGGAGGCCCGCTGGTGCAGACGGAGAGCGTTGTGACCGATTATTTCGCGCGCTCCGCGGAAGCTTGGGAAGGCATCACTTACATGAAGTCCCGCACCGTGGCCGGCGACCCCGCCCGCGCGGAAGCGTTTCTCCACCAGCTACAGGAAGTCGATTGGCTGCGCTACGGCCAGAGCGGCCGCTCCCGTTCCGATCTTCGCCAGATGCGCTCGCGTCTGGAGAAGGAACAGGGCGCCCTGCAGCCGCTAAAAGCCGGACGCGGCGGCTACTACGACATCGACTTTCTGCTGATGTACCTGCGCCTGAAAAGCGCCGGTGTTTTCTTTCGCGTGCTCAACACTCCTGCTCGGATCGAGGTCCTGGAGAGCATGGGCGACATCGATCGCGCACAAGCGCAATTCCTGCTTGACGCCGGGACCTTTTATCGCGCTTTGGACCATGCCCTGCGTGTGCTGAGCGGGCATGCGGAAGGGAAACTGCCCAAAGGCGAAGGCCAGAGGGAAGCGCTGAAGGCTCTACTGCGAAGATGGTCCGATATCCCGCTGAGCGAAATCGGCGAGATCCGGAATAAGGTCAGCGCGGCGTTCGACCGCGTGTTCGGCTGAACCTACTCAGGAACACGCGCAAAACGGAGCGCCCCCCTTTGCGCTACTGGGTGCCGAAAATCTGCAGTTGATTGTCCACGCCCACCACGCCCTTCACCTTCTTGGTGAGCTTCTCGGCTTTCTCCTTGGCTTTCTGCGAGTGAACCTGGCCCTTAAGCGTTACCATGCCGTTCTTCACGAGGACATCGAAGCCGCCCCCGCGGACGTCGGTATCGGCGGCTAGCTTGGCCATGACTTCGTCATGAATTTTTCCGTCGTCCGCCGTCTGCGCCACCAGAAGAGGGACGATCATCAGGAAAACCACCATCAGCAGGGATAGATGACGCATATATTGAGGCTCCGTCTTTAACGATACCTAGTTTCCCACCATCGTGCGCCAGTCCGAGGCCTCCAGGAACTCTGGATCCTCCCGCCAGCGCGGGCGAACCTTCACCAGCGTTTGCAGGAACACCTTCTTTCCGAACACCCGCTCCATCTCTTGACGCGCCTGCGTGCCGATCCGCTTCAACAAACTCCCGCCCGCTCCGATCAGAATCGTCTTTTGTCCCGGGCGTTCGACGTAAATGGACGCGGCAATCCTCAGCAGCGCGGGCTGATCTTCCCAGTTCTCGATTATCACGGCGATCGCGTGCGGAACCTCCTGCCTGGTGAGGTGCAGAATCTTTTCCCGCAGAATCTCCGCGGCCAGAAAACGCTCCGGTTGATCGGTGACGCGATCGTCCGGAAAGAGCGCGGGCCCTTCCGGAAGCCGCTCGACGATCTCCTCGCGAAGTGCATCCAATCCCTCGCCGGTCAAAGCCGACACCGGAATGTACGCGGCAAAATCGTGCAGCCCGCGATAACGGTCGATCAGAGCCAGCAGCCGCGGCTTCTCCTTCAACGCATCGACCTTGTTAAACACCGCGATCACCGGAGCCTGGATCTTCTTCGCCAAGTCCACGGCTTGCGCGTCCTCTTCTCCAAACGGCGCCAGCGCGTCTACCAGGAACAATGCAACATCCGCATCCATCGACGCCCGCACCGTGTTCATCATACGCTTATTCAGCAGTGTGTCGGATTTGTGTATGCCCGGAGTGTCCACCAGCACGATCTGCGCCTCGGGAAGCGTCACGATGCCCTGAATGGCGGTCCTGGTCGTTTGCGGCCGCGATGCGACGATCGCGATCTTCTGCCCCACCAGCGCATTCAGCAGCGTGGATTTGCCGGCATTGGGCCGGCCTAAAATCGACACAAATCCGGCGCGATGCGGCTTGCCTCCGCCCTTCGCCGGCTTGCTCATTGAATCGCGGCGCGCGCCACGCGAACCTGATCCACGCGGCGGTCGTTCGCGGCCAGCACGGTGATCAAAAGCCCGTCCCGCTCGGCTTCCTCGCCGACAGCGGGAACGTGTCCAAGCCATTCGGTCACCAGTCCGCCGATGGTGGTCGACTCAGTGCCATGCTCCGCGTGGAAATCCAGCAAATCCGCGAGGCGGTCCACGTCAAAGCTGCCGGAAACCACGTAGCTGCCGTCGGGGTCCTGGCGGAAATCGCGTTCCGGCTCGTGCTCGTCGTGAATCTCCCCGACGATCTCCTCCACCATGTCCTCCAGCGTCACGATGCCCGCGGTCGAGCCGTATTCGTCGACCACCACCGCCATGTGCGCGCCTTCTTCCTGCATCTCCCGCAGTAGATCGTTTACCGGTTTGGTCTCGGGCACCGCGCGAATCGGACGCAGCACGTCTCCCACTTTGCGTTTGGCGCGATGCGCCTCGTCCATCTCGAACATGTCCCGCACGTGCACGAACCCGCAGATCGAATCGATATCCGATTCGTAAACCGGAATCCGCGAGAACTGCTCATGAATAACCAGTTGGCGCAGTTCCTCGAGCGTGGCTTCCCGGCGAATTGCAACTATTTTCGGACGCGGTGTCATTACCTCCCGCACCGTCTTGTCGCCGAACGCCACCACGGATTGAATCAATTCGCGATCGCCTTCCGCGATGATTCCTTCCTCCTCGCCCGCGTTGATCAGCGCTTCAATATGTTCCTCCGGCCGCGCGGTCTCCACCGGCTCATTCGTTCCGCCCAGCTCGAACAACGATTGCAGAAACTCGAGCGACCAAGTCAGCGGCCGGGCCAGAAGCGCGATCGCCCGCAGCACCGGAACCAACGGCAAAAGACCGCGCCCGCTGGTCCGGCGATAGATGATCTGCGGAACGATGTACGTCCCGGTTACGGTGAGCGCCCCGGCAAGCACGCAGGCAGCCGCCATAGCCTCCGCAAGCGACGCACCCTGGATCATGATCGCCAGCATCAAACAACCGGTGACGGCGAGGCTGACGTGCTTCACCAACGAAAACGTAAGAGCCCCGCGTTCCGTCGGTAATCCGATCTTCGGCTCCAGCGTTTCTTTGAAGAATTCGAGCGCTGGAAGCTCCCGCGCGCGAATGCGCAGCGCTTCGAGATACAGGACCTGGACGCTGGTCACCGCCACGACGATGATCGCCAGCACGCACACGGCGAGTATGAGCAGGGACATCATGTGCGCGCCCGCTCAATCAATCCGGACGGAAGCTTTAGCCGCTTTCGCCACAGCGTCTCCGTCCTGGCCATTTCGCCGCGATCAGTCTCATGGTCCATGCCTGCCAAATGCAGCAGCCCGTGCAGCATCAGAATGCGCAGCTCTTCGTCGAGGGAGTGCCCGAAGTCCTCGGCTTGCTCGGCCGCGCGATCGAGCGAGATCGCCATCTCCGCGGCCGATCCATCAGCCGAGGGAAAAGAGAGCACGTCGGTTGCTGCGTCCTTGTTTCGGAAGACGCGGTTAAGCCGGTGCAGTTCGCGATCGTCGGTCACGAGACAGGTCACCGACAGATCCGGCGTAATGCGGCTTGCCGCCCGAAGCAAGAACTCGCGTAGCGGACGCCTGAGCACGCGCCGCGTGGGATGGCGGAGAAGAATAGTGATTGCCTCGCGTGGCATGGCCGGAGCCTCAGGCTACGGGGGTCTCGGCCGGCGCGGAGCTAGCGCTGTCCGCGGCATCGGTGAGTTTCAGCGACAACTGGCGATTGACGCCGATCGCCTCATTGTAACGTTCGTAGGCTTTGACAATCTTCTGCACCAGGTTGTGCCGCACTACGTCGCGATCGTCGAACTGCACGAAGCGGATTCCTTCGACGTCGCGCAGCACATCGATCACTTCGATCAAACCGCTTCTTTGAATTCCGGGCAGGTCCACCTGGGTGGGATCTCCGGTCACCACCATTTTCGAATTGAATCCCTGCCGGGTGAGGATCATTTTCATCTGTTCCGGCGTGGCGTTCTGCGCCTCATCCATGATGATGAAACTGTCATTCAGCGTACGTCCACGCATAAACGCGAGAGGAGCAATCTCAATTGTATTGCGCTCGATGAATTTCTCGATCTTCTCCGCCTCGATCATGTCGTAGAGCGCGTCATACAGCGGCCGCAGGTAGGGATCCACTTTTTCCTGCAGCGTCCCCGGCAGAAAGCCGAGCCGTTCGCCCGCTTCGACCGCGGGCCGGGTCAGGATGATACGGCTGACGCGCTTGCTCAGCAGAGCGGAAACCGCCATCGCGACCGCCAGATACGTTTTGCCTGTTCCCGCCGGTCCGATGCCGAAGACGAGATCGAAATGCTCGATCGCGTCCACGTACCGCCTCTGCATGATCGTCTTGGGCGCGATGGTCTTCTTGCCGAAGCTGCGTTGCCGCCCACTCTCCACTAGGCCACGCAGCGTCGTTTCCGAATCGGCTGTGACTACGCGAAGGAAACTATTCAAGTCGCCGTTGTTGAAGGTATGACCTTCGCGCATCAGCGTCGCGTAATCCGTCAAGATTCCCGCCGCGCGAGTCACGCCCGCGTCCTCGCCTTCGATCTCGAGCGAATCGTTGAGCAGGCGCGTGCGGACGTTCAGGCCGCTCTCAATCAGTCGAATATTCTCATCGCGTGTCCCAAACAGGGACTCGATACCGCGGCTAATCTGTACGCTGGACTTCATTCAATGCGGGGAGACAGGGACGTATCCAAGGGGCTGGACTTCCGCTGGCGCGGAGGGAAGGAGCACATCCATCTCTAGGATATCAAAACGCGCCGACCACGATTGGACGGATTTATTTCAGCCACGTTTCTTTGGACGGCTCCGTGTTTGTACAAGCGATTGAGTCGGTGACGCCGGAGGCGATGTCGGCGCAGGCGTTTTCGATCGCGGCCCGCAACGCGGTTTCCTTCTGCGCGCCCGCGGCCGTCTTGCACGACATCTGGCCATTGAAGGTCATGCACACTTCCACGCGATAAGCGGCCAGATTCATCGAAGAATAAATCAGCACGCCCAGGATCAAGATCGCGAAAACGATCCCGATCAACACCGGTTTCTTTTTCATCGGCGCTCCTGGACCGCCGCGGCGGATTCCTGGAAGAAAGAGCCCATTCGACGGAACTTCTCGTACCGGTCGTCAATGAGCTGCCGCGGTGTAAGCGCGCAAAGCTCGCGCAACGCAACGCGCAGCGTCTCCCGTAGGCTTTCGGCCGCCCCATCCGGATCGGTGTGCGCGCCCTCCCCGGGCTCCTTGACGATCCCGTCGATCAAGCCGAGCCCCAGCAAATCCGGGGCCGTCATCTTGAGCGCTTGCGCGGCCAGCGGGGCGCGGCTCGAATCGCGATAGATGATGGTCGCGCAGCTTTCCGGCGAAATCACGCTGTACACCGAATTTTCCAGCATATAAATCCGGTTGCCAACGCCCAGCGCGAGCGCGCCGCCGCTGCCGCCTTCGCCGATCACTACCACGATCACAGGAATTCCCAGCCGCGACATCTCCCGCAGATTACGGGCGATCGCTTCGCCCTGACCCCGCTCTTCCGCATCCACGCCGTGATACGCGCCGGCTGTGTCGAGCAGTGTGATCACCGGCCGGGAAAACTTGGCCGCCAGTTCCATCACGCGCATCGCCTTCCGGTACCCCTCCGGCTTTGGCATGCCGAAGTTGCGAAACAAGCGCTGCTTGGTATCGCGGCCTTTCTGCTGACCGATGATCATCACGGGACGCTCATCAAGCCACCCCATTCCCGCAACGATCGAATGATCGTCCGCGAAAGTACGATCGCCGTGCAGCTCTTCGAAGTCGGTAATCAAGTGCTGGATGTAGTCGAGCGTATGAGGACGCTTCGCGTGCCGGGCGAGGAGTACTCGCTCCCAGCTTGGATTTGTCGGGATCGGAGCCTGAGAATCGGCCATGTGGCGCGAGCGCCCTAGCCGGCCAGGATCTCCATCGCCTCAGTCCCGCAAATGCGGGCGACCTCGGCCCGAAATTCCTTATCCGGACGCACCTTAGCGCTCACATCTAGAATAACCGAGAAGTCCCGGCTCTTTTCCAGCCGAAGCCGGACTTCCGTTTCGCCAGGCTTTCGCGCGAACAACTCATGCAACGCATTGGCGCGTCTCGCTTCGCCGGAGCCGTTAAGCGGAACCTTGATCGAAATCAGAGCCGGCAGATTCACCCGCGCGTTTTCGAGCGGGATGATGTCCTGCACCGAGATTTTCGGCGGGCCGCTTTCTTCCGGAAGCGCCAAGCCGCGCACCAGCACCGCCTTATCCTCCTGCAAAGCCGGCGCGAGGCGCTCGTACTGCGTGGAGAAGGCCATAGCGTCGACGGCTCCCTCCAAGTCCTCGACCTGGAACGCCGCCCACATCTTGCCCTCTTTATTGCGCTTGTTGGTGATGCCGGTCAGGATTCCGCACAGCGCCACTTCCGCGTTCTTGGCAAGGCCCTCCAGATTGGAGGTCGAGTACGTAGCCAGCTCCTTCACCTTGTCCATGTATTGATCCAGCGGATGGCCGGTGATGTAGAAACCCAGCATCGCCTTCTCGCCAGAGAGCTGCTCGTGGCTCGACCAATTCGGAACCTTCGGCAGCGGATGCTCCTCCGGCGAGGCGCTCTGCATCATGTCGGCAAACAGTCCCGATTGTCCGCTCGCCCGGTCCCTCCACGCTCTTGCGCCGCTTTCCATCGCGTTATCGAGGGCCGCAAAAAGCTGCGCGCGAGTGCCCTGCAGCGAATCCATCGCCCCGGCTTTGATGAAGCTCTCGATCATCCGCCGGTTCACCGCGCTCAAATCGACCCGCTCGCAGAAATCGTAAATCGAGCCGAAGGCGCCGCCCTCCGCGCGGGCGCGGTCAATCGACTCGACCGCCGCCTGGCCGACGTTCTTGATCGCGCCCAGACCGAAACGGATGCCCCGCACGTTCCCGCTGGTAGCGGGCTCGAACGTGAATCCGGACAGATTCACGTCGGGAGCCAGCACCTTGATCCCCATCTCACGGCATTCGTTGATGTACTTGACCACCTTATCCGTGTTGCCGGTTTCCGAGGTCAGCAGCGCGCTCATGAATTCGAGCGGGTAATGCGTCTTCAGGTACGCGACCACGTACGCGAGGTACGAATATGCCGCGGAGTGCGACTTATTGAAGCCGTACCCTGCGAACTTCGCCATCTGATCGAAAATCTTTTCAACCTTCTTTTGCGAATTGTGGCCCTTCGCTTTCGCGCCCGCCATAAAGCGCTCGCGCTGCTTGGCCATCTCCTCGACCTTCTTCTTCCCCATCGCGCGGCGCAGCAGATCGGCTTCGCCCAGCGAATACCCCGCCAGCCGATTTGAAATCTGCATCACCTGCTCCTGGTAGACGATGACGCCGAAGCTTTCCTCGAGAATGTCCTTGAGCTCCGGGAAATCGTAAACCACTTCCATGCGCCCGTGCTTGCGCTCGATGAAGTCGTCGATCATGTCCATCGGGCCCGGACGGTACAAAGCGTTCAAGGCGATCAGATCGTCCAGGCGATCCGGCTGATAGCGCCGCAAAATGTCGCGCATGCCCGGCGATTCGAACTGGAAGATCCCGCTGGTCAGCGCTTTGCTGAAGACTTCCTTGTAAGTCAGCGCATCGTCCAGCGGAATATCTTCGACGCGCAGATTCACGCCTTGATGCTTCTCGATCAGTTTGAGCGCGTCCGCGATGATGGTCAGCGTGGTCAGCCCGAGAAAGTCCATCTTCAACAGATCGAGCTTCTCGAGGCCAACCATGTCGTACTCGGTGACAATTTCCTCTTTGTTGGTCTTGTACAGAGGAACCAGTTCCCGGAGCGGAGCAGGCGAAATCACCACTCCCGCCGCGTGCACACTGGCGTTGCGAGCCATACCCTCCAGACGCTGCGCGACATCCAGCACTTCGCGCACGCGCGGATCTTTGGAGGCCAGATCGTCGATCTGCGGCTCCATCTTACGCGCATCTTTGAGCTTGATGTTCAGCGGCTGAGTCGGAATCAGCTTGGTGATCTTGTCGACGTCCGCGAAGCCAATGTCCAGCGCCCGGCCAACATCTTTGAGCGCCGCCCGCGCCCCCAGCGTGCCGAAGGTGATGATCTGCGCGACCTGTTCCCGGCCGTACTTTTCGGTGACGTACTGAATCACCTCGCCGCGGCCGCGCGTACAGAAGTCGATATCGATATCCGGCATGCTGATCCGCTCGGGATTCAGGAATCGCTCGAAGATCAATCCATACTCCAGCGGATCGATATCGGTGATCTCCATCGCGTACGCCACCAGGCTGCCGGTCGCCGATCCGCGGCCCGGCCCCACGGGAATGCCCTTCTGCTTGGCGAAACGGATGAAGTCCCAGACGATCAGGAAATATCCCGAGAACTTCATCTGCTGGATCATCTTGACCTCGCGATCCAGCCGCTCCGCGTATTCCGCGAGGTCGTGCTTTAGCTGGCCCTTCTCCGCCAGAGCCTCCAGCCGCATGCGGCGCTTCTCGAATCCCTGCCGCGCGACGTATTCGAAATAGCTGTCGGTCGAATGACCTTCGGGAATCGGAAACTTCGGAAACGGCTCCGCGACTTTTTCGAGCTTTACCTGGCAGCGCTGCGCGATATCCCATGTGCGATCCAGCGCCTCTTCCACTTCGCCGAACAGCGTCATCATCTCTTCGCGGGACTTCAGATAGAACACCGGATGCTCGAAGCGCATCCGGTTCGGATCGGACATCGTTTTGCCGGTCTGGATACACAGCAGGATCTCGTGCGCCCGCGCGTCTTCCTTGCGGAGATAGTGCGAGTCGTTGGTCGCGACAAGGGGGATGCCGGTGTCGGCCGCCAGCCGGTTGATCATCGGAAGCAGGCGCGCATCCGGTTCCAGCCCGTGGTTCTGGATTTCGAGGAAGAAATTCTTCGCGCCAAACAGATCCGTGTATTCGTAGGCCAGCTTCTTGGCCTCGCTGTAACGATCCGCCAGCAGCGTCTCATTGATATCGCCGCGCAGGCATGCGGACAGCGCGATCAGCCCTTTAGAGTGCCTTGAAAGCAGGTCCTTGTCGATGCGCGGTTTGTAGTAAAACCCGTCGAGATAGCCGGTCGAGACGAGTTGGATGAGATTGCGATAACCTTCCTGGTTCTCGCACAGAAGCACGAGATGGTTGTACCGGTTGGAATCGTTCTTTACTGAATGCCCCTGCTGCGCGACGTACACCTCGCAGCCGATCACCGGATGGATGTCCTTCTCTTTGGCCTTGTTGTAGAACTCAACCGCGCCGAACAGGTTGCCGTGGTCGGTCATGGCCACGGCGGGCATCTTCTGCTCCGCCACCAGATCCATCAACTGGCCGATTTCGCACGCTCCGTCCAGAAGCGAGTAATCGGTGTGGCAATGCAGGTGAACGAAAGGGTTAGACATTTGGGACGCGATCAATCCGATCCCGGGGGAGCATCCCTATTTTAGCTGGATTGGCGCTTCTCGCGTGAAATAAACTTGCACCCCCAGATCTCGCTCGTCGCTGCCGATTCGCGCCGCGGCGCCGAGTTCGAATTCGATTTCAACGCGGCCCTCCGGGACGGAGGCTATTGTTGCCGAGTACTCGTGCTCCCCCGGAGTTGAGTATTCAGCCGCCGGCAGGCGCAATCCGTTGATCCTCGCGCAGAGCAACGTCTTCGGCCTCGCAGCGATCAGCGCATCGGGAATATGGAACACGAACCGCAACGTCGCCGGCAACAGCGTTTGAGGAACGTCGATGCTCGCCGAAAATTGCCGCTCCGTCCACCGGCTCGATCCATATTCGAGTTCATGCCAGCCGCGGCCCAGTTTCAAATTCTCTGCGA
Organism: Bryobacteraceae bacterium; assembly: GCA_030037375.1. Lineage (GTDB taxonomy): Bacteria > Acidobacteriota > Terriglobia > Bryobacterales > Bryobacteraceae > Palsa-187. The sequence goes on from JASHRP010000067.1 coordinate 17,823, forward strand.
TCGCGAAGCGGCTCTCGGCCAGGATAAAGGCGCGAACGTCTCCATCCTCGCTCACCGGATCCGAATCGGCCGCGGACCTGCCGAGCGTGAAATAACCAACTTCCTTCCACCCGGCTCGCCGCACCAGCCGCTTGAATCCCCCTTCGGAAAAAATCCAGAAGTTGGTCGGATCGTCATTTAATTCGCGATCGTCAACCAGGTACGCCATCGGGTATGCGCCGAACCGAAGCCTCCGATCCGGCGTCACCGCAGCAATGCGAGTGCTCATGTACAGCCAGCGCGAATTCTGCGCCAGCGCCTCCAGCGCCAGAAACGGATTCTTCAGGTGATAAAGAACCCCCAGCAGCATCGCCATACCGTACTGCGAGCTCGGAAAAACAGGCCGCGCATCGATATCCGTCACATGAATCACTACGTTCGATCCCAGCGCCTGCTTCAACACGCGCGCGCCTTCCATGCGGTTGTAATTGGTCGACGGATGATCCACCGCGTCAACTCGCGCGCCTAGCGTTTCCAGAAAAAACGCGACATCGCCATCGCCGCATCCGGCGTCCACTACTGGCGCATTCCCGATCATCTCTGACAACCGGTCCACGCTGACGCCCATCTCTCGGCCTAGCATCTGAATCGAGTTCAGCGATCGCCACGGATACCACTCGCCGCCTTCCAGCCGCGTACGATCCTTGACCGCCTTCAGGCGATCGTGGAATCGCGATGCAAGCTCATCGAGAGAGCGGCCCGCCATGCGATGGAGCTAATGCTCCCTCGGAGCGTGGCACCTGCTGCAATTCGAATCCGCGGCGAATGCCGTCCCGCCCACCGCGTGGCAATGCGCGCAGGACGTCATGCTCGCCTCAGCGGCGCGGTGCAGCGCCTTTTTGTAGTTGAGCGGATCGAGCTTCTGAGGAAACACCTTGGGATGGCAGACCTGACAGTCTCCGTCCACCCGTTCGTAATGTTGCCGGTGCGTGTAGAGGACGTTGCCGGCTGGCGAAAAGAACAGGATCGACTCGGGCGGGCCGTCCGGGTTGTCGTGCTGGCGAGTGACCAGCGGCTCCGGAAGCTTGCCGCTTTCCGTCCCTGCTGAAGGCTTACTCCCGCACCCGACTAGCGTGACCATGACCCCTGCCGCAAGCGCTGCGGTAACCAACATTCGCATGAACCTTTAGTGTACATGCGGGATCGCTATCGCTAAGCCGAAAGTGATATCATCGCTCTGCGATGGTCCTCGAGATTGAGTCCAGGCAGACTCAAATCCAGCGAATTCTGCAGAGTAAGGCGTTCCGGACTTCGGAGGTTCAGCGCAACCTCCTCGCCTACCTCGCCGAGAAGTCCATCGCTGGAACTGCGGACAATCTCAAGGAGTACGTTGTCGGCCTCGATGTCTTCGGCAAGCCGGCCTCTTACGATCCGCGCCAGGAATCTACCGTACGCATGCACGTTGGACGGCTCCGTCAGAAGCTCGCCGAGTATTACCGTTCGGAAGGCCTCGGAGATCAGGTGATTGTCGACCTTCCCAAGGGCGGATTCAAGGTCACTTTCGAGCAACGGCCCACGCACGCGCCTCCGGAACCCCCCGCGCCCGAGCCGGTTGTCGACGTTAAGCCGCACTATTACAGAGAAATAGCCTTGGCCGTCGCGCTGCTGATCGCGGTCGGTTGCGCCGCCTACTTCGGCCTTCGGCTCTGGCATTCCGAGCGGAGCGGCAGCCAGCCGCAGGTTGCCAATTGGACCCCGGAGCTTCGTCAGCTCTGGGATCCCATCATCAGCCCGAATCGTCCCTTGATGATTTGCATGTCTTCGCCGGCGCCGGGAACCACCGGGTTAGGGACGGCGAACGGGGCGTTCTTGTTGGGCCAGTTTCTCGGGGAGCGCAAGAAGGATGTTCAGCTCACCCCCAGCGAGCAGCTTTCCATGCCCGAAATTGCCATGGGTAACGTCGTGTTCCTGGGATCCAACGCGGCCAGCAGGCAAGCTCGCGCCTTGCCCGAAGACCGCCAGCTTGTTCTTGAGCCGGACGGCGTCCACAACCTCAGTCCCAAACCGGGCGAGCCAGTCGTGCTGGCCGACCGGGCTCCCGCCGATCCGCAGGATGTCGGCGAAAGCTACGCGCTGGTGAGCCATTTTCCGGGCTTGAACGGCAACGGCGAGCTTCTATACTTCTCGGGAAACAAGGTTCCCGCGTTGACCGGCGCGGTGCAAGCGTTTACCGATCCCGTATTCGCTCGAACCCTGGTTGCGAAGATGAAAGACCCGCACGGCGCCCTCCCGCATTTCTATCAGGTGGTGATCAAAGTACGTTCGATGGATGACATGCCCATCGACATCGTCTATATCTTCCATCGTGACCTGGAAGGCGCCGGGGCGGTTCCGTCGCAGTGAGTAAGTAATTGAAATCGCTCAGTCACTCACCGGTCACTGACCTCTACGTGACCGTGCGCGGTGTAGACTTTGCGGGCGTGCATGTTAGCCTGATTCTGGCAGGAACCGAAGGCTCTGTCCCTGCCCCAACCTCTCGGGAGATAAACAATGAAATCAAAATGGATGAGCGCCGTGGCAGCCGGCATGATAGTCGCGGCGATGCCCATGTTCGCGCACCACTCGTTCGCAGCGGAATACGACCGCAGCCAGCCGATCACGTTGAAGGGGACCGTCACCAAGGTTGAGTGGATGAATCCCCACGCGCGTTTCTATCTGGACGTCAAGGATGATTCGACCGGCAAAGTTACGAACTGGGAATTCGAGCTGGGCAGCCCCAACGGCCTGATGCGGCAGGGCTGGACCCGCAATTCTTTGAAGGAAGGCGACGTGGTGCAGGTAAACGGCTCGCGCGCCAAGGACGGCTCGAATTTGGTCAATGCGTCGAACGTATCCTTCGAGAACGGCAAGCGCGTCCTGGGTGGCGCATCCTCCGCGGACGACCCGGCCACCAAATAGCCTCGCGCGGGAAGCGCGAAATTAGTACAATGAAACCCTTTGCGGGCTTCCGTCTTCCCGCGTTTCGGCGCGAACAAGTTTCCGTGCCAAGGAGAGTTGCTAGCGAATGTTTCTGCAAAACGCGGTTGCCGATGCCCTGAACAACACGGAGTGGGCGTTCCCTCTGGCGGAGTGTTTTCATATCATTGGCTTCGCGGTTGCGGTCGGGAGTGTCGCGGTACTCGACCTGCGTCTGTTGGGCCTCGGGCTTCGCCACGAGAAACCGGCTCAGTTGGTGAGATACACCGAACCCTGGACCTTGGTCGCGCTGGTTTTTGTGATATTTTCCGGCGCGGCCCTGTTCGTGTCGCAGTCCGACATCTACTTGGCCAACCAGGTGTTTCCCTGGAAGATGGTGTTGCTGGTGGTCGCGATCCTGTACAACTTCACGGTGCATCGCAAGGTGGCGATGTCCGCCGGCCCCTCGACTCTTTTAACCAAGCTGGTGGCGGCGTTGTCGCTGATCTTGTGGGTAGGAATCGTGTTTGGCGGGATATTTATCGCGTTCGTATAGACAGAGGACTCGGCGATGATCGCTCATGAAATCCAAAGCATAGACTTCCTGACGGCCATCCGCGAATCTGCGCTGGTCTACCCGGTCATCCTGTCCACGCACCTGACTTGCATCGCATTGTTCGGCGGCATGATCCTGTTCACCGACCTCCGGCTGCTGGGCTTGTTCAAGACCATGACCATTACGGAGGTGGTCGGCAGCCTGCGCCCCTGGAAGCGCCTGGGCGGCGTAATTATGATCACCATGGGACTGCTTCTGGCCACTTCAGAGGCGGAGAAGTACACGCCCAATCCCTTTTTCTGGACCAAGATGGTGATCCTCGCGCTGATCGGGATCCACGCGCTGATCTTCCGCCCGATCGTTTACAACAAGACTGAGGAGTTGGATAAATCACCGGTCATCCCTGCCAAGGCGAAGGCGGCTGCGATCCTGTCGCTCGTTTTGTGGACTAGCATGGCGACCATGGGCCGGTTGATCGCTTACTGGGAGCCGAAGCAGCCGGCCAACCAGGCTTATCTCGTTAAATAGCTGCCGGTGAAGTAGCTGCTACCGGCGGCTAAGCGGGCGCGGAGACGGACCTATGTCAGACGCTACCAGCATCTCCACTTTCCCCAACACTCAGGCCGCGTCCTCCGCGATGCACACCTTCGCGATCGTCACCTGCGCCCTGTCGCTCCTAGGCGTGCTTACGGGAGCGATGGTGACCAGCAGTGGCGGAACATCGTTCATCGAACCGCATCACATGACCGCCGGTTTGGCGGGCCTCGCCGCATTGATTCTGGGAGCCTGGATGGCGATAAAGCAGGTCAGCCGTATGGGATTCGCGATAGCCGCACTGGCCTTGGCTGCCGTCGGATTCGGCTTCGCGCCGCAAACCACCGGCGTGACTATCAGTCACGCGCTGGTGGCGCAGATGCTTTTCGCCCTGACGATGGCATCGATCCTTCTCACCGGCTCGGCTTGGAGCAAACCGCCTGAGCGCGTGGAGGACCACGGCTGGCCGTCGCTCGGGAGCTTGGGCACGCTCACCCCAGTGCTTGTGTTGATCCAGATAACGCTCGGCGCGGCGTTCCGCCATAAGGCGATGGGCGTCTTGCCGCACCTGTTTGGCGCGATGGTGCTGGTGCTCGCGATCCTGTGCGTGTGCATTTTCGTAATGCAGCAGTTCCCCAATCATCCGTCGCTGCGTCCCGCGGCAAATCAATTGATGGCCATCGCCTTCACTCAAATCTTCCTCGGCATTGCCGCATTCACGGTCCGCACCATGACCATAAAGGCGGCGGGCGTGGTAATCGGCGTTACGGCCACGCACGCCTGCGTCGGCGCGATGACTCTGGGCGCGGCGGTGATGCTCGCGATGCAAATCCGCCGGAACGTC
>JASHRP010000582.1 GCA_030037375.1 Bryobacteraceae bacterium
GGATTCACCAACATCACGCGAATGTTGTGCTTGCGGAGCTCCGCGCGCCAGCACTCGCTCATGCCGCGCAATGCGAATTTGCTCGCGTAGTAAGCCGTGCCGTTCGGCGCGCCGCGAAGCGAAGCGGTCGAAGAAATATTGACCACGTCGCCGCGGTTCCGCTTGATAAAGATTTTGGCCGCCGCGCGCGTCATCAGCATCGCGCCGGTGACGTTGGTGGCGAAGGTCTCCTCGAAGAGCTTGAGGTCCATGTCGATCAGCGGCTTGAACACTCCGCGTCCGGCGTTGTTGACCAGAATGTCAAGATCGCCAAACTTGTCAATGACTTCCTTGAACGTGCGCTCGACGTCGGCTTCCTTGCTGACGTCCGCTTCGATCGCATGCGCGCCCAGCGCGGCCGCCGCTTGCATCAGGCGATCCTTGCCGCGAGCTGTAATCGCGACCTTCGCGCCGTTCTCCGCGAGCATCTTCGCGATGCCGAATCCGATACCGCTGCTGCCGCCCGTCACCAGGGCCACTGCGTTCTTCAAATTCATGAAGGCTAGTCTAGCGCAGCGGCGGCGCGGCGCTATGGAAGCGGCAGGGTGACGATAAACACGGCGTGCCCGGTGTCAGGAATCTCGCCGAAGTACGCGGACGCACGCGGATAGCTATTCCTAACCGCTTGAACCGCCGCGGTCATCGAAGAATCGGAAAGGATATCGTTCACGTGGATTGGCAACCGAGCGATAACCTGGGCCCTGGCCCGGTCAGTGACGCCCACGCCGGAGACTCGAATCTCGTCGAGCGTCGCTCCCACGAGAGGGTCCTGCCCGGCAACGATGCGGTCCATGTCGGCGACTATCTTGAGGTTCCTGTCAATCGCCTCCTGAAGCTGCGCCGCGCCCGCTTCGGAGGCCCCCGCCTGTTGCGCGCTCAGCAGGGCGATCTGCGCATTCGCGTTCGCAATACGTTCCTGAGCCGAGGTCTTGCCGACCTCGGCCCTGAGCGGGGTCTTGAATCGATCAAGGATTTCAGCGAGGGTCACGCGGCGAGCTGAAGGGTCATTCGCAAGAACCTTGAGTTCGCGGGTGCTTGGGGCGCCCTTTACGAAGCGCATGTTCAACGCCGTTAGCAGCGCCGAACGCCGTTGCTCCAACGGCCCGTCGATCACTTTGGCATCCACGACTGCGCCGCCCGAATCGACGGTCACTTCAACCGTCACCGGACGCGCCGGCTCGGTCTCGGCCGGCGCCTGCTTCACTTGCACCACGACCGCCGGACTTGGCGGGGTCGCGGCCTGCGGAGCTTGCACAACCACCAATGGAGTAGCCGGAGGCAATGGAGCGGTTGGAGGCAACGGCGTGGGCGGCAATGGAACCTGCGCCTTCACCGGTTGAATATTCATCGCGGCGCACGCGAGCCCGACGCAGATCGCGACGATGCCTGGAAGCCGTGGGGGAGCTTGCTCCTGACGCTCGGTTCCTAACAGCCGCTCGATCCGATAGAGCAGCGAGCCGCCCTTCGCCGCCAACGCCGTGCCGGCAGCAAGTCCCGGCGCGACGGCTCGCATCCGTTCCAGCGCCGCCAGCGCGCGGGCGTAGCAGACGGCGTCGCCGCACACGCTGACGGCTACGTCATCGCAGCACAGTTCGCGCTCCTCACGGATGCGGTGCGAGATCCACCACACGGCTGGATGATAAAAGAGCACCGTCTCGATCAGCATTTGCAGCAAATTCACCAGGTAGTCGTAGCGCCAGATGTGCGCCAATTCATGAGCGATCACGGCTTCCAGTTGTTCCGCGCTCAATCCGAGCAACGTTGCCGCGGGCAGGAGCAATACCGGCCGAACCCAGCCAGCGACGCTCGGGCCATCGGCGATTGCGGAAATGAGGATGCGAACCTGGCGTGTCAGCCCGACTCGCCGCGCCAATCGCTCAACCTGCTCGACGATACCGGGCTCCGCTGAGCGTCCCGTTCGTTTCAGAGCCGCAACTTGCGCACAACCCCACAGCATGCGAATCGATAGCATCAGCACGCCGCACGCCCACACCGGAAGCATCCATCGCTGCACGAGCCCGAGCCAATCGAACCCTGCCTTCATCGGTACGACGATCAGGGTGATGGCTGCGATACTGCTCGGCGCGTCTTCGACCGGGAGCGCCCGCGCATAACAAAGCCAGGCTGTAATCACCGGAAGCGCCGCAAGCAGGAGCATCGCGCTGCAACTCGCGAGATAGCGGGCGTTCGCGGTCCGCTTTCGCAGCGCGGCCAGCGTCACCCAGAGCAGAATCGCCACCGCCACTCCTTGCCATAAAAAGTGAACCAGGGCGGAATCGATTGCGCGCACCAACGGAGTCATTTCGCGCCTCCTTCGAACCGTTCGAGTAATTTATCGATTGCCTTCAGCTCCTCCGGCGACGCTTTGTTAGCCGAAAGTGCCCGCATCACCAAGGTCCGCACGGAACCGCCGAAGGCGCGATGCATCAGGTCGCGCAGCAATTGCCGCTGCGTCTGCTCTTCCGAATACCTGGGACGATAAATCTGCGGGCGGAGGGATTCGTCGCGCTCCACCAGTCCCTTCTGCGTCATGATCTGCAGCAGCTTCAGCACGGTAGTGTAGCCGGTTGCCTTAGCCTCATTCATCACCCGATGGATCTCGCGCACGGAGCGCGGACCATGTTGCCACAGGACTCGTAAGATAGTCAGCTCGGCTTCCGTTGGCCGAGGGGTTTTAACTGGCATCGCGCTTTTCCATACGATGGATCGACTACTTGCCGCCATTATGACGAAGTCCTTCGTCATTGTCAACGAAAACTTTCGTTATGCGGCTCGACGATGCCGCTTTGTGTTAGCCTTGGTGATTCCCATGGTTCCGGAAGATCTCCGTTACACCAAGGAGCATCATTGGGTGCGAGCCGAAAACGGCACGGCCACCGTCGGCATCACATTCCATGCGCAGAAGGAGCTGGGCGACGTGGTCTACGTCGACCTTCCCAAAATCGGCACCATTCTCGAACAGGGTCGCGCGATGGGATCGGTCGAGTCCGTGAAGGCGGTCAGCGACATTTTCGCGCCGGTCTCCGGCGAGGTGATCGAAGTCAACCCAACGCTCGCGAAGAATCCCGAAAATCTCAACGTCGATCCCTACGGCATTGCGTGGCTGATCAAGATCAAGATGTCCGCGCCGGAACAGGTTGCGGGCCTGCTCTCACCGGGCGATTACCAAGCGTACGTCGGCGCTGAGTCCAAGGATTAAACCGCGCTGGATTACGCGGCTGCCGGCGGCTTCGCCTTCTTCAGCACCTTGTCCAGCACGCGAATGGCGCGGTCGACGTCGGGTTCCGTCAGGATATAAGGCGGCAGCGCGCGCAGAACTTTGTCGTGCGTGCAATTGATGAGCAGGCCCTC
>JASHRP010000583.1 GCA_030037375.1 Bryobacteraceae bacterium
ATTGATTCAAGATCTCCGGATGATGCGAGATCAGGATGACTTGTCCGCCATGATCGTCGACCGCGTCCTCAAGAGCCATCAGCCACGGCTGAATCTCGCGTAGCGAGACGAAATTGTCCGGCTCGTCGATGACCACCGTAGCGCCCTGAGCGACGGAAAAGTGAATGATCGCGTAGAGGCAGATAAGACATCGCTGACCGTCGGAGAGTTCGCTGAACGGAAGCAGAATTCGCCTATCGTCTCTGGAGAACCTCGCCTGCAGGATCGGAATGTCCCGGCCACGTGCAAGGACAAGCTCCTCAAACCCATCGAAGCACTCCCGTAGGTCGCGGAATAGGGCGTCGATTTGGTCCGGGAACTCTCGCGACCGGTACAGATACCACTCCGCGAAATTAGCGAGGTCAAGTCGCGGAGGGTTCTCCCTTAGGGCTCGTGACTCCATGATGAACGGGTCTGGTTTAAAGCACCGAATCATGTCCAGCCATTTGCGAAACTTGCCCGCCTCAGGCGCGGGCGCGGTCCGCAGCTCAGGAATGAGACCAGCTCCCTCTGCCTTGGCGCCGTTCACTTTCCCGTCCTTGATTTCGAAAACCAATTGTCCATCACAGGAGAGCGTCTCACGGCGGACAGCGATGCGACGGTCGCGGTCGCCCGCCTCGCCCACTACGAGTGCGTATGCGTATGTGCATCCATCAATACATGCGCCTATCTCGACGGTTTGGTCGATCTGATTCAGCCAGAGATTGCGAACCTGCGACCAGTCGTCAACCTCCTTGCGCGCCCACGCCGTCTCGCGCAGAAACAGCAGGGCGTCCATCAACGACGTCTTCCCCGTCCCATTCCGCCCCAAAATAAGCTGCTTCCGCCCCGGCCGCCACTCGAACTTCTCGAAGCAGCCGAAATTGTCGATGTAAAGCCGCGTCAGCATCCTGCCTCGATTCTACACTCTCTACTCCGTACAATCGTTATTTGCGGCCCGATTTTCAGCCATTCCGCCCCTTCTTCCGCAATGCCCACCTCGCCACCATCGCGGGCAACTTCTGGAAGCGCCCCGAGCTCGCCCCTTGGCCCGTCGAGCCAGTCCTCCATCGCACCGCCCCTGACGTCCAGATTCTCATCCAATCCCAGCGGCCGGCCGCCCCGCCAATCGGCGAAATTCTCATGCTTCACGGCCTCGAAGGCTCCAGTGACTCCGGTTATCTCGTCAGCCTCGCCCACGCCGCCCTTACCCGAGGCTACGCGGCCTCGCGCATGAACCTCCGCGGCTGCGGCGGAACCGAACACCTTGCCCTCACCAGCTACCACGCCGGCCAAACCTCCGACCTCCTTGAAGTACTACGCCAGCGCCGCCAAGCCTCCGGCCTCCCGACGTTCCTCGTCGGCTTCTCTCTCGGCGGGAACATTGCCCTGAAGCTTGCGGGCGAGCTCGGCCCCTCCGCTCGCGATCTCCTCTTGGGCGTCTGCGCCGTCTCCACTCCCATCGACCTTGCCGCCTGCGCTGCCGCCCTCGCCGAGCCTCGCAACCGCATCTACCAGAACCGCTTCCTCTCCCGGCTCAAGGACCGCATCCGCCGCCGGCATCTTCAAGCTCCCGACATCTACACTCTCGAACACCTCCCCAAGATCCGCACCATCATCGACTTCGATGAACACTACACTGCCCGCCTGTTCAACTTCGGAACCGCCGCGAATTACTTCCGCACCCAAGCCTCAAACCAATTTCTCGAGCACATCCAAATCCCCAGCCTCCTGGTCCAAGCGAAGGACGACCCGCTCATTCCCTTCTCCGTTTACGATCACCCCGCCTTCTCCGGCAATCCCCATCTGCGGCTGATTGCGACTGACCACGGCGGCCACGTCGGATTCATCTCACGCCGCCAGCCCCGTTTCTGGCTCGACGAACTCCTTCTCGATTGGATTGCGGAGATTTCGAACAAACGGGCCGCCGCCCGCGTATCCTAAAGGAAGAAAGACGTTCCGTCGTGAAATCCTCCCAGGCATCCTTTTTCGAAGCCGCCTCTGTCGCGTTCGATTCGCTCCGCGCCAGCAAACTGCGCAGCTTCCTCACGCTTCTCGGCATCATCTTGTCGACCACCACCCTCATAGCTGTGATGGCTGTGATCCACGGAATGGACGTCTACATCGCTGAAACCGCCTCATCCATGGGCAACGACGGCTTCGCCGTCCGCCGATTCGTGTTCCAGCGCTTCGACCCCAAGAAATTCCTGGAAATGCAGCGGACTAACCCTCAGCTAACCCAGGCCGAGTACCAATTCGTCAAGAGCCACGTCACGCTCGATCGCGAAATCGGGCTCGCCGCCAACCGCGGCGTGCAAGTCAGCTACGGCGGGGATCAGGTCGATGGCGTCGGCCTGCAAGGCGTCACGGCCAATACGCCGACGCTCAGCAATACCCAAATCGCCATGGGGCGCTACTACACCGATGCCGAAGATCAGCGCCGTCTGGAAGTGGTCTTCCTCGGCTCCGATATCAAGGACCGTTTCTTCCCCGGCACGGACCCCATCGGCAAATATGTTCAGCTCGATGGCCGCCCGTTTCAGGTGATCGGAGTCGGAAAGCCTAAGGGCAGCGTCTTCGGGCAATCCCAGGACAATTACGTGGGAATCCCCGACCAGACCTATTTCAAAATCTATGGCGACCGCGCCGGCATGCAGTACAACTTCGCCGCTATCGATCGCGACCACCTCGAAGAAGCCGAGGACGAAGTCCGCACCCTGATCCGTTCCTATCGTCATTTGCATCCCCAGCAGGACGACACCTTCGGCATCCAGTCCTCTGACACTCTCGTCTCTATGTGGGATTCCCTCACCGCGACCATCGCTGGCGCGGCAGTCGGCATCGTCAGCGTGTTCATGGTCGTCGGCGGAGTGGTCATCATGAACATCATGCTCGCCGCGGTTACCGAGCGAACCCGCGAAATCGGCGTGCGCAAAAGCGTCGGCGCGCGCAGCCAGGACATCTTAAATCAATTCCTGGTCGAATCCTCCATGCTCTCCGGCATTGGCGGACTAATCGGCGTCGGGATCGCGTTCGTCCTCTCCATCATCGTCAACAACTTCACTCCCGTTCCCATGGAGGTTCCGGTGAACGCGATCGTCATCGGCGTGGGCCTTTCCGCCATCGTCGGCCTGTTCTTCGGCATCTACCCCGCGCGCCGCGCCGCGCGTCTCGATCCCATCGTCGCCCTGAGAGCGGAGTCATAACCGTGCGTCTGCTTTTCGAAGTCATCCGTCTGGCCCTGCTCACGCTGCGCGAGAACAAAGTTCGAGCCTTCCTCACCGTTCTCGGCGTCATCATCGGCACCAGCACCATCATCGGCGTCGGTTCGATTCTCGCGGGCCTCGACGGCGCGGTCACGGGAGCTATTCGCAGCATGGGCACCAACACCGCGATCGTCTTCAAGATGCAGCTCGGCGCGGGTTTCAACGGCCGCACGCCGGAGGAGCGCCAGCGCAAGCCCATCACCTACGAAAACGCTGTCGACATTCAGAACCGCTGCCCCTCTGTCGACCACGTCAGCCCCTACCTTCTTCCACCCAATCTGGGCAGCATCACCCAGGCTCGCTACAAGGGCAACGACTACACCAATCCTCAAATTGTCGGCACGGATGCCGATTACTCCAATAGCGGCCAGGTTGACCTGCGGGCCGGCCGCTTCTTCACCGAAAACGAAGACGAACATCGACTGTCAGTCGCGGTCATCGGCTTCGACGTCAATAACGCGTTGTTCGGAGAGGAAAATGCCATCGGCAAAACCATCAACGCGGCCGGTGAAGAGGTTGAGGTGATCGGCGTCATGAACCGTCCGTCCGCGTCGATCCCAGGCCAGGACGACAATCGCATTCTGCTGCCGTATTGGACCATGCACAAGTTGTTTCCCAACGCGCAGGAGAATCTACTCATCGTTCAGCCGAAGGAAGGCAAGCTTGCCGCGGCAATTGACGAAATGCGCGTGGTTCTGCGCCAGGACCGCCACGTCCCCTTCAACAAGCCGGATAATTTCTTCATCTCCACCGCGGACCAAATGGTGGAACAGTTCCGCTCCCTCACTTCCGTGGTCGCCTTGGTGATGGTGGTTCTTAGCTCCATCGGTCTGCTGGTCGGCGGCATCGGCGTGATGAACATCATGCTGGTTTCGGTCACGGAGCGCACGCGTGAAATCGGCGTCCGTAAAGCCATCGGCGCCCGCCGTTCCGATATCGTCATGCAGTTCCTGATCGAAGCCGTCACTCTCACCGGCCTGGGCGGCATCGCCGGCATGATGCTCGGATGGCTGGTCTCACGAATCAGCCGCATCGCCTTCCCGACATTGCCCACTGAAGTCCCGCTCTGGGCCGTCGGTCTCGGCATCGCTGTCAGCGTCGGCATCGGCCTGTTCTTCGGCATCTGGCCCGCGAGCAAAGCTGCCCGGCTCGATCCCGTCGAGGCCCTTCGTTACGAATAGCTCTTTCGTCCCTATCCCACTCTATCTAAAGTACTAAGGCCTGCGAGATCGCGCAGGCTGCGGCAGTTCGCTCAAGTACCCCAGCCAGCTCCGTACCGCTCAACCGACAAAATCCTGGCGGCGACGCCTCCTCGCTTCAATGTTTCCAAGCGCCTCCCATTTGGCACGCAGAGTGCTTCAACCCGCCGCGTAGGAGGGCGCGGCTGTGACACTTCAACTCGCCGGACCATCATCAAACCCACTCCCCTTGGACTACTCCGGTAGTTTCCGATTCGTAGAGCGGCACGCGGCTGAGCATGGCTGCGGGCGCTTCTTCGAGCTCGCTCTCGACCCCATGTGCCTCGGCACGCATCGCGGGGAATGTCTGCGCGTGAACCCGGCGTGGGAGAGAACATTCGGTTTTTCCGAAGCCGAGCTCCAGAGGATGAACTTCATTGAAATGGTTCATCCCGATGACCGTTCCGCCGCGATCGCGGAGTTGGAAAAACGCGTCGCCGGCCTTTCCACGCTCGGCTTCGAATGCCGCTTCCGTTGCAAGGACGGCTCCTACAAGTGGTGCCTCGCCAGCGCCCACTCCGATGGACCCGCGGGCCTGGTTTACGTCGTGGGCAAGGACATCACGTCGCGCCGTAAAGCGGAAGCCGATCTCAAGTCCGCCAAGGAAGCCGCCGAAGCCGCTAACCGCGCCAAGAGCGAGTTCCTCGCGAACATGAGCCATGAGCTTCGCACTCCAATGAACGGCATCATCGGCCTGACCGAAGTTACGCTCGAAACCGAGCTCACCGATGAGCAACGCGAGTATCTGGAGGGCGTCAAAACATCCGCCGATGCGCTCCTCGGAATCCTGAACGACATTCTCGATTTCTCTAGGATTGAAGCTCGCAAATTGAACTTCGATGCCGCAGAATTCGACACCCGCAAGACCATCGAATCGGCCGTACACGCCCTCGCGATCCGCGCCCAGCAAAGGAATCTTGAGCTAACGTCTTACCTAGAGCCCGATGTTCCCGCCGCGCTGATCGGCGACGCCGGCCGCCTCCGCCAAATTTTGATCAATCTCCTTGGCAACGGCGTGAAATTCACGGAGCATGGCAGCGTCACGCTAGGCGTGGAGCGGCTCTCGCAGGAACGCGGCGAAGCAGAACTGCATTTCAGCGTCGCCGATACCGGCATCGGCATTCCTCTCGATAAGCAGCGCTCGATTTTCCAGAGCTTCAATCAGGTCGATAGTTCGTTGACCCGCCGTTTCGGAGGTACTGGATTAGGCCTCGCGATCGCGTCCCAGTTGGTCCACATGATGGGAGGAAGGATCTGGGTCGAAAGCGAAGAAGGCCACGGCTCCATCTTTCACTTCACCGTCCGCTTGCAAGTCGCTGAGCCCCGGGAACAAGAGCATCCTCACATTGAGGTTGAATCCCCGGAACCGCCGCGCGCCGCCGTTCCCGCGGACAAGCATCATTTGCGCCTGTTGGTCGCCGAAGACAATCCCGTGAATCAAATGTTGGTGGCGCGCTTGATCGAAAAGCAAGGCCACACTTGCCGCATCGCCGAAAATGGTCAGCAGGCCTTGAAGCTTCTCGAAACCGAGCAGTTTGATTGCGTCCTCATGGACGTTCAAATGCCGATCATGAACGGCATCGAAGCGACCGCCGCTATCCGCGCCGCTGAAGCAGGCTGCGCAAAAGACAACGGCCGCGCCGTTCACATCCCGATCGTCGCCATGACAGCAGACGCAATGGTCGGCGACCGCGAGCGATGCCTCGCCGCCGGCATGGACGGCTACGTCGCGAAGCCGGTCAAGATCAAGGAACTGTTCTCCGCCGTCGAGCGCGCGTGCGGAATCGCCGCCTGAACAGCGTCTTTACCTCTGCCGAGCCTTCGCGGCCTCCTCCGCCTGCGCCAAGCCTTGCTTCACGTCCGGATCATCCGGGTAAACCGCCAAGATCGCCTTGTACTGTTCGATCGCCTCTGGATACCGCGCCGACGACACCAGCGCCCGCGCGAGATTGAACCGCGCGTTCACGAAATCCGGACGCAAAGCGATCGCCGCTTTGTATTGCTCGATCGCTTCAGGCACGCGTCCCACTCGCACCAGCGTCGCGCCTAAAAGATTCCGCGCCTCGGGTTCCTTCGGGTTGATCCGCACCGCCGCTTCGACGATCGGCACCGCCGCCTGCGCGTTCGTTCGCGCCAGCAGCAAGGCTCCCAGGACCATGTGCGCCCGATAATCGTCCGGATATTTTTCGAGCGTATGCCGCGAAAGTGCCTCATCCAGCTCCAGCCGGTGATCGCCGGTTCCCCGAGGCAGCACTTGAAGCCATAGGTGGCCCATTTCGTCGGTCGCGTGATTGCCCGCTTCCACCAGCTTCGGCGGATGATTCGGATTGCGCACATTCGCCGCCGAATTATCGTAGTGATACCGCATCGAGATCACAGTCCCCTTGGGCAGGAACACGGGTTCCCGATAGCGGTACACGCTCTGCCAGCTCTGGTCCCACTGCGGAATGCGGATCAGCCACTTGCGAGTTCCATCCGGCAGCGTCGCGTAGCCCTCCATTAGCGTCGCCAGATAATGCGCGTGCGCGAACACCGACAACACATCCACGTCCATCGGCAGCTTGAAGTCGTCCGAAACCGGAAAATCTCGCACGCCAGGGGGAATCTTGATCGCGCTGTCGTGCTCAAGCTGCAGCAGCATCGGAAACCTGCTCTGTGGCTTGTCGGTGAAATACAGCCCGATCGTCGGCCGGATCTGCTCCGGTTTTCCCGATGGCCGCATGTGCGTATTGACGATCAGGTCGTTGCCCGGATCCAGCGTCCATGCCAATCCATCCGGCTCGATGTACGGCGCGCCGCCCGGTCGCCAGAACAGAAAATGTCCGTCGTCGGGGTCGAACACGCTTCTCCGGTTCGCCAGTTCCATCCCCGCGAATCCCGAACCCGGCGACGCCTCCTGCTCCCGGCCCCACTCGGACCGGTCGATGATCACGTTCGCGTGATGCACAATCCGCTTCTCGCCCGGCCGCACCTCCACAGCGCGCACGTAACGCCGCTTGGTTATCGAAGGACTCAGGACGAAGTTCCAATAAACGTCGGTCCCATCCGGCGGCACCGTAAACGCCTTGGGAGCCTCGACAATCAAATCTGGTGTGCCTAAACTCCAGCCCTCCGCGAATTTCGGCGCGGGCGGGATCTCGGATTCCGGACCCTCCGGAGTTCCCTGCGCCACCCACTCCCCGATCTTGCCGATCTGCTCCGGCGTCAGCCGGTTCTCGTCCGCGAAATCGCCGTGTCCTGCCTCCGGCAGCCAGGGAGGCATGAACTTGCTCTTCGTCACCGTCGCGATCTGCGCCGCGTGCTTCTTCACATCATCGTAGGTCAGCAGCGGAAACGGTCCGGATTCACCCGGCCTATGGCACGAAGCGCAGTGTTCGTAAACGATAGGCGCGATATCGTGCGCGAAGGTAATTGTTTGCGCCGTGCACGCGGGAGCCAGAGCCAAGACCGCAAAACCCGCAACCCCGCGTGCCACGCATTCAGATTACCGCGTTTTCTCGGCAATGGCTCCGCTCGGCTTCTCTTCCCCGCCAACCGGCGCCCGGGTTTTCCTTGGAACCAGGTGGGCGTTGCCTGCGTCGGGGTTGCAGGTTAGAATCTTGGAATAGGTGGTGCCAGCTATGCGCAAGGTCCTTGCATACTCGTGTCTTCTCAGCTTGTGTTCCGCAGGTCTGCTTTTTCTGGGCCAACGCGGCGCCACCGCGCAGGATAGCGGCTCGAAGACCGCCCAAACGCAAACTCCCGCCAAGCCCGAAACCATCGCCAAACCGAAATCGGAAAAGCAGAAGAAGAAGGACGAGGAAAAGCTCAAGAAGGAGCTCGAAACGCCTTATAAGAAGTGGCTGAACGAAGACGTGATCTACATCATCACCGACGAAGAGCGCAAAGCCTTCGGCCGCCTCAACACCGACGAAGAGCGTGAAGAGTTCATCGAGCAGTTCTGGCTGCGCCGCGATCCAACCCCCGACACCGAAGAAAACGAGTATCGCGAGGAACATTACCGCCGCATCGCTTACGCCAATGAGACCTTCGCCAGCGGCGTGCCCGGCTGGAAGACCGACCGGGGCATGATCTACATCAAGTACGGCCCCCCGGATGAGCGCGAAGAACACGCCTCGGGCGGATTCTATGAGCGCCCGATCGAAGAAGGCGGCGGCGAAACTTCGACCTTCCCGTTCGAAAAGTGGCGCTATCGCTACATCGAAGGCATCGGCAACGACGTCAACATCGAATTCGTGGACACCACCATGACCGGCGAATTCCACATGACCAACGATCCTTCCGAGAAGGACGCCTTGTTGTACGTCCCCGGAGCCGGCTTGACCCTCTACGAACAGATGGGTTTAACCTGCAAGGTCTGCCGGTTCACCCGCACCGACGGCACCCATCTCGGAACCGGCACCATGCCTTTGCCGGCCAGCATGGACCAGTTCACGCGCCTGGAGC
>JASHRP010000584.1 GCA_030037375.1 Bryobacteraceae bacterium
CTAAACTAAGCGCGACGTTAAACTAAGAATGTTCATGCGCACCGTTTCCCGCGTGGCCGTCCTCGGAGCAGGCACCATGGGGTCCCGCATCGCTGCGCATTTCGCCAACGCTGGGATTCCGTCGCTTCTGCTGGACCTGACCACTGATGCGGCACGCAAGGGTATCGAGTCGGCGGCCGCGCAGAAGCCGGGAGGATTCTTCATCGATTCGCTTGCCTCACGAATCACGCCGGGAAGTTTTGACCAGCATCTTCGACAAATCTCCGAATACGATTGGGTGATCGAGGCGGTTTCCGAGAACCTGGAGATCAAGCGCGGACTCTGGCGCAAAGTGAAAGAGTTGTGCGGCGCGGAGGCGATTCTCTCCACAAACACGAGCGGGATTCCGCTGCGCCAAATCGCCGAGGGATTCTCATCCGGCTTCCGGCGCCGTTTCCTGGGCACGCACTTCTTCAATCCGCCACGTTACTTGCACCTGCTGGAGGTAATTCCGGGCCCCGAGACCGATCCCGGACTCGTCGGGTTTGTTTCGCAATTCGCGGAGCGGCGGCTGGGCAAAGGCGTAGTGCCTTGCAAGGACACCCCGAACTTCATCGGAAACCGGATCGGGTTTTTTTTGCTGGGCACCGTGGCGAAGATTGCGGTCGAGGACGGATACACGGTGGAGGAGGTCGACGCGCTCACCGGGCCTTTGATTGGATTGCCCAAGAGCGCAACCTTCCGGCTGCTCGACATCGTGGGATTGGACGTGGCGTGGCACGTCGGAGAGAACCTGTATCACGCGATTCCCGGCGAACCGTGGCGCGAGCGCTATTTGCTTCCCGAGTTTCACAAGAAACTGATGGACAGCGGAGCACTGGGAGAGAAGTCAGGGCGGGGGTATTACAAGCGCGAAGGAAAATCAAAAGAGATCCACGCGATCGATTTGATCACGCTCCAGTATCATCCCGCAGCGCAGCCGCAATTCCCGGAGGTGGAAGAAGCGAGGTCGATACGCGATCTTGCGGAGCGATTACAGAAGCTAGTGCGGGGCAAGGATCGCGCCGGAACGTTTCTGTGGAAAATGTTCAGCGATTACTTCCTCTACTCGGCCGAGCGCGTGCCGGAAATTTCGGACCGCCTGGTGGAAATGGATCGGGCGATGCGCTGGGGCTACGCGCACACGC
This sequence comes from Bryobacteraceae bacterium, assembly GCA_030037375.1. Classification (GTDB taxonomy): domain Bacteria; phylum Acidobacteriota; class Terriglobia; order Bryobacterales; family Bryobacteraceae; genus Palsa-187. Next base: position 1,167 of record JASHRP010000584.1, read on the forward strand.
TTGGTCCATTCGAGTTGTGGGACGCTCTTGGATTCAAGACTGTCTGCGAAAAGCTGATCGAATCGAAACGTGAGCTGCCGGCGCACATCCGAACGATGCTGAACGACGGCAGAACGGCCTTCTACGGAAGCGCGGGCCGTCACGCTATCTACTTCGATTTCGCCTCGAATGAATACCGGGGATTTGAAGAGCCTGGCATCGTTCTCTCGCGGCTGAAGCGAATCGAGAGCAACGCCGGCGCTTCTTTGATCGACCTTGGCGACGGCGTGCTGTGCGTGGAATTTCACAGCAAGATGAACACGATCGGAGAGGATCATTTCCGAATGATCCACGCCGGGCTGGAGGAAACCGAGAAGAATTTCGCGGCGATGGTCATCGCCAACCAGGGCGAGGTGTTCAGCGCGGGAGCGAATCTTCTCTTCGTTCTGTTGGCCGCGCAGAATGGCGAGTGGGATGAACTCGGTGAAATGATTCATCGCTTCCAGCAGATGAATCTGGCGATCAAGTACGCGAAGCGGCCGGTGGTGGCCGCGCCGTTTTCGCGCGTGCTCGGCGGCGGAGCGGAGGTTTGTTTGCACGCGGCGGCGCTGCAAGCATCGGCGGAAACCTACATCGGGCTGGTGGAAGTCGGCGTCGGCGTTCTGCCTGCGGCGGGCGGATGCAAGGAGATGCTGCTTCGGGTGAAGGATGTTCGCACGATTGCCGAGCGGATCGGACAAGCGAAGGTTTCTTCAAGCGCGGTTGAAGCCCGCGAGTTGGGATTTTTGCGAGACACGGATCGGATCACGATGAACCCCGATCTGCTTATTGGAGATGCGAAGGAATTTGCGCTGGAACTGGCGCGGGACTATTCACCGCCGCCGCGTTCACAGGTGAAAGTTGGCGGCGAGCCGGCCTTCGCGATGCTGAAGCTCGGGATCTGGAGTTACCGGCAAGGCGGCTACGTTTCCGATTACGACGTGGTGGTGCTGGAGAAGGTCGCACACGTGCTTTCCGGTGGAAGGCTAACCGGCGAACAGACCGTGCCGGAACAGTACATTCTGGATCTGGAGCGCGAAGCGTTCCTGAGCTTGTGCGGCAATGCGAAGACGCAAGAGCGGATGCAGCACACGCTCAAGACCGGGCGACCGCTCAGGAATTGATGAGATGAAGGATGCCGTCATCATCGATTGTGTGCGCACGCCAGTAGGAAAGGCGGGGCGCGGCGCGCTGCGAAATACGCGCCCGGACGATCTCGCCGCGATCGTGATTCGCGGATTGCTGGACCGGTATCCGCAAGTCGATGCCGCGTCGATTGAAGACGTGATCCTCGGCTGCGCGATGCCGGAGGCGGAGTCGGGGCTGAACATGGCTCGGATCGCGGCGCTGAGGGCGGGACTGCCGGATTCAGTTGCTGGAGTGACCATCAACCGGTTCTGCTCATCGGGACTGCAGGCGATCGCGATGGCGGCGGAGCGGATTCGATCTGGTGGGGCGGAAATTATCATCGCCGGCGGCGCGGAGTCCATGAGCATGGTGCCGATGACGGGCAATAAGTTTTCGGCGAATCCATGGATGGTGGATCATCGCCCGGAGATTTACATAAGCATGGGGCTCACAGCCGAACGCGTATATCAGAAGTACGGCATCTCGCGCGAGGAGCAGGACGAGTTTTCGCTTGCGAGCCATCGGAAGGCGCTAGCTGCGCAAGCCACGGGCATATTCGACGAAGAGATCGTGCCAGTACAGGTAGAGAGCAAGGTGCTAGAGAATGGCGCGCCGGTGCAGCGCGGCATCAGATTCACTAAAGACGAAGGCCCGCGAGCGGATACTTCGATGGAGGCGCTCGCGAAATTGAAGCCTGTATTTCACGCAAGCGGCAGCGTGACGGCGGGTAACTCCTCGCAAACCAGCGATGGCGCAGCCGCCGCGCTAGTGATGTCCGAGGAGCGAGCTCGCGAAATGGGCTTGCGTCCAAGCGCCCGCTTCGTGAGCTTCGCCGTAGCGGGGGTCGCGCCCGAGCTGATGGGACTAGGCCCGGTGAAGGCGATTCCGAAAGCGCTGGAGCTTGCCGGACTGAAGCTCGGCGATGTCGGCGTGGTTGAACTGAACGAAGCGTTCGCCGTGCAGGCTCTCGCCGTTATCCAGGAAGCTGGGCTCGATCCAGAGACGCTGAATGTGAACGGCGGCGCGATCGCGCTGGGGCATCCGCTGGGTTGCACCGGCGCGAAGCTGACGGCGACGATTCTACGGGAAATGGCGCGGCGCGGCGCGCGCTATGGCATGGTCACCATGTGCATCGGCGGGGGACAAGGCGCGGCGGGAATTTTCGAGAGACTGAATTGATGCAAGGCGGCGGATTCTTACTCGAGTCGCAGGCGCCGGAGCAGATTTTCACTCCGGAGGATTTCACCGAGGAGCACCGGGCGATCGCGAAGACCACCGAGACGTTCTGGAACCAGGAAGTTGTTCCGCATCTCGAAGAGATTCAACATCAGCAGTTCGACGTGTTGAAGGAGGTGTTGCGGAAATCGGCTGAAATCGGACTGACGGCCGTCTTCCTGCCGGAGAAATACGGCGGCATGGAGATGGACCTGACCTCCATGGCGATCGTGGGCCAGATCCTGGCGCGCGACGGGTCGTATGCGACGTGCCATGGGGCGCAGACGGGAATTGGCTCGCTGCCGGTGCTGCTGTTCGGGACCGAGGAACAGAAGCAAAAGTATCTGCCGAAGCTTGCATCGGCGGAGTTGATCGCGGCGTACGCGCTGACGGAGCCGCACGCGGGCTCAGACGCGCTAGCTGCACGCACGCGAGCGGATCTTTCGCCGGACGGGTCGCACTACGTGCTGAACGGGCAGAAGATGTGGATCACGAATGGCGCGATCGCAGACATCTACACGGTTTTCGCGAAGGTGGGCGGCGAGAAGTTCACGGCGTTCCTAGTCGAGCGCGCGTGGCCGGGAGTGAAGCCGGGCGCGGAAGAAAAGAAGATGGGGCTCAAGGGCAGTTCAACCACCGCCGTATATTTCGACAACGTGAACGTGCCGGTGGAGAACGTCCTAGGCGAGATCGGGCGCGGGCACATCATCGCGTTCAACATTCTGAACCTGGGCAGGCTGAAGCTGAGATTGTTCGCGCACGGCGGCGCAAGCGAAGCTCTTGCTGCTTCGATCCGTTATGCCAAAGATCGCAAAGCGTTCGGCAAATCCATCGCTGAGTTCGGAATGATTCAAGAGAAGCTCGCCGGAATGGCGACTCGCATGTATGCGAACGAGAGCATGGCTTATCGCGTGGTGGGTGAGATCGAGGCAAGGCTGGCCGGCATGTCGTGGGACGATGCCGATGCGAGCCAACGAGTGATGAAGGCCGCGGAAGAGTTCGCGGCGGAATGTTCCTTCGTGAAGATTTTCGGATCGGAGATGCTGGATTACGTGGTCGACGAGGCGGTCCAGATTCACGGCGGCTATGGATACCATCAGGATTACGCCGTGGAGCGGCTGTATCGCGATTCGCGCATCAATCGAATTTTCGAGGGCACGAATGAGATCAACCGTCTGCTGGCGACCGGGATGCTGCTGAAGCGCGCGCAGCGCGGGACGCTCGGGCTGGTGGCCGCAGTCAAGAAGCTGCAAGCCGAGATTCTGAGCGGCGGCTCGGGCGAAAGCGACGTCGCCGCGAATGCGAAGAAAATCGGATTGTTTTTGTTGGGCGTGGCGTATCAGAGGTTCGCCGACAAGATCGAGGATCAGCAGGAAGTGGTCGGCGGGATTACGGACGTGCTGATGAACGCGTACGCGATGGAATCGGCTACGCTGCGGGCACGGAAGCATGGGCGGGAAAATTCGCGAGATATGGCGGCAGTGTTTTGCTCGGATGCTATGGACGAAATCGAAATTTCCTCTCGCACGGTTCTGGCTGAGTGTTCGGAAGGCGATGAGCTGCGGACCAATCTCGCGGTGTTGCGGCGATTCGCTAAGCGCGACGCTGTGAACAGGATTGCGCTGCGCCGCCAAATCGCCGCTCGGTTGCTTGAGACTGGTCAATACCTCGTATGATTCGCATCGCTAACGGCCAGGGTTTTTGGGGCGATTCTCTCGAAGCGCCGGTGGAGCAGGTGCGGCGCGGACCGCTCGATTACCTGACGCTCGACTATCTCGCCGAGATCACCATGTCGATCATGCAAAAGCAGCGCGCTCGCGATCCGAAGCTGGGCTACGCGCGCGACTTCGTGGAGATGATCGGGCGCGTGCTGCCGGACTTGAAGGAGCGACGGATCCGCGTGATCGCGAACGCCGGCGGGGTGAACCCGAAAACGTGCTGCGAAGCGGTTCTGGAGGCGGCCAAGCGGCAGAAAATCGATGTCAAGGTTGCCATGGTCGCGGGCGACGATATCGTAAACCGCCTGGACGATTTTCTGGCGCGTGGCGTCGAGCTCAAGAACATGGAAACGGGCGAGCCGCTCTCCGCGATACGCGCGCAGGTGCAGAGCGCCAATGTCTATTTCGGCGCATTCTCGATCGCGGAGGCGCTAGGGCGCGGCGCGGAAATTGTGGTCACTGGACGCGTGACGGACACGGGGCTCGCCCTGGCTCCGATGATTCACGAGTTCGGATGGAAGCGCGACGACTGGGACCTGCTCGCGGCGGGCACCATCGCGGGTCACACTGTCGAGTGCGGCGCGCAGTGTACCGGAGGCAATTGCCAGGTCGATTGGGAAACGATCCCCAATTTCGCCGATATTGGCTATCCGATCATCGAAGCCGAAGAGGATGGCAGCTTCGTCATCACCAAGCATGCGGGTACAGGCGGACGAGTCACGCTTCAATCCGTCAAAGAGCAACTGTTGTATGAAATGGGCGATCCGCGCGAGTACATCACTCCGGATTGCATCGCGGACTTCACCACGATTCAGCTTGCCGAAGCCGGTCCGGACCGGGTGCGGTTCGGCGGTATCAAGGGACGCGCGGCGACACCGTTCTACAAGGTCTCAATCAGTTATGCGGCGGGCTACAAGGCGATCGGCTCGATGGTGTATGCGTGGCCGGATGCTTACAAGAAAGCTCGCGTGGCGGAACAGATCCTGCGGCAAAGACTCGACCGGCTGGGCTTGCGCTTCGACGCGATTCGCGCGGAGTTCCTGGGGGCGAATGCGTGCCATGGCATCGCCGCGGCTGAGCCAACTCCCGAGATCGAGCCGCATTTGGCCGAGGTGGTTTTGCGATTCGGCGTGCGCGGGGAAAGCCGCGCGGCCATTGAACGCTTCACGCGGGAAATCCCGCCGCTGGCGCTTAACGGTCCGCCGGTGGCGTCAGGGCTGGGTTCCGGCAGACCGCAGGTTGAGGAGATTGTCGCGTACTGGCCGGCGCTGATCGCCAAGAGCGAGGTTCAACCGGAGGTGACCCTTTGGCCAAACGAAAGCTGATCGAGCTGGCGCATGCGCGCTCCGGCGACAAGGGCGACACATCGAATATTGGATTGATCGCTCGC
>JASHRP010000585.1 GCA_030037375.1 Bryobacteraceae bacterium
TGCGAGTATGAGCCGCAATCGACCGTCCCGAGCGAGGCGCTGGTGGCTTCGAAAACGCCGGTTCCGGCGATGAAATCGCCATAAAAGATGGTCTCGAGATCGCCTCCGGCGGTTAGCTCCAGGCTACCCCATGCGACTTGGCTGAGATCCGAGGCGTAACTACCCGACGCGGTCCCGAGTCCGAAAAACATCGCGCCTTCCGTGGACAAGAAAGGATCGCTTGCCGGCGTCGTTCCAATCGACATCCAATCCGAAGTGCCACCCAGAAAGGAGCGGACGATTTCGCCGGTGGGGTGCGACGTGTCGGTGACATTCGCGATTCCGGGCGCGTTGCAGAGAAAGGTTCCCAAATTGACGTTGGTGAATGTCGAGGGATCGACGTGGCAGTACGGAACGATGCGCGTATCCGACGCCTGCTCAGTCACAAACCCGATCGACGCGCTCGTGAGCGACACGATGCCATCGCTGGCGTTGTTGAGGGCCGTTGTCGCGGTGAGGCTTGGCAAATACTCGCCCGCATTTCCGATGATCGCAATCGCGTCGACTCCGCGCAGGTCGTCGCTGCGCTGATTCCAATTCGCAAGGTTCCAAAGGAAGGAACTGCCTGGAATCAATTCCGCGCTCTGAGACCCGATGACGAATTGGTTTTCGTAATTCCCCGCGACGAATGAACCAAAGTTCGGCGTCGCGATCAGGACCATCCTTCCAACCAGGGTGTTCGTTGGCGGAGTGAGGACTTCGCTGGGCTGAAGCCCGGCCAGGTAGGACCGCGCGATCAGACCGCCCAAGCTGAACGCCACGAGATCGATTTGAGGAACCTGCTGGCCGTTGTCGTACTGAATGGACGTTAAAAAGCTCCCGAGATCGTTGCCTAACTGTTCGATTGTCTGATTTGGGTCTTCCAGGCAGTTATCGAACAGGTACACATCCGGTACGCCGTCTTGATTCAGGTATTGAGCCAGATTTCCGAACGTATCCGATGAACTGCTGGAAATCGGGCAGGAATTGGTGAAGCCGATTTCCCACCCATTGAGAAGCACCACGGGATTGCGCGTCGCGCCGGATGGAACGGTAGGCAGCGAATCGACGGTGACGGCCATGGCCGCCTGGCGCAGCTCGCCGCTTGCGCTTGTCGCAGAGACAACTACGCTGTACGTTCCAGGCTTAGACAAAGGCGGCGCTGCAAGCACCATTCGGCCCTGCCGATCAGCGCCGAGCACTACGTTTCTTGACTGGGCATTTATTGATGGAGCGCCGCCGACGACCTGGACCGTGCGCGTCTTCGCGGCGGAAAGGAAATCGAGTGTGTCGTTGGATGCAACGATAGGAACCGGTGCGCCGATCTTCAGCTCATACGCGGTTTGATCCAATTCAAGAGGCTTTGCTGCCTGGACGGCTTGGCCCCCAAGAGGGGCCCTCGCGCAGATCAGAAGCAGAGCCGCATAGCGCCAGCTAAGTTGTTTCACTTCATGGATTTGCAGGAACTGCTTCGTCGCGGCGTGGTACACTGTCCTGAGAGGCGCGCCCTCTTCAACAGTTGACGCGACGCGAGCGCCAAGCGTGGACAGCAAAATCAAAATCTTAAGCGACAACCGGTCTGCATCTCACAACTACAGCCTTTCGGATCGCGTCGAAGCGGGGCTGGTGCTTACCGGAACCGAGGTCAAAGCTGCCCGTGACGGCAAGATTCAGCTCAAGGAAGCGTTCGGTGAAGTGGAGCGCAATGAGGCTTGGCTGGTGAACGCCCACATCGGCCAATATTCGCATGGCAACATCATGAACCATCAACCGGTCAGGAAGCGCAAGTTGCTGCTGCATCGGGCTGAGATCGATAAACTGCAGCGGGAGACGCGCGAACGCGGCCTTACCGTGGTTCCGACCAAGTTGTACTTGAAGAACGGCCTGATCAAAGTGGAGCTGGCGGTTGGCCGCGGCAAGAAGCTGCATGACAAGCGGGAAAGCGAGCGCGAACGCGAAATGAAGTCCGAAGCGAAGGCCGCGCTCGGGCGCAAACGCAAGGAATAATCGATGGAATCATTTCTTATTTCGCAGAGTTTCGATAAGGCTGCCGCCGATGCCGTGGCGATCGTGGTCTTCAGCGAGGAGCCCGTGCCGCCGGAACTTGCGTCCGTATCCGCATGGCTGGACGAAATTCGCGTTTCGGAGGAATTTACGGGCAAGCCGAGTGAACTGTCGGTGCTGCACCAGCCGTCCGGTTTCGCGGCCAAGCGCCTGGTGGTTGTCGGCGGAGGGAAGCGATCTTCGTTCGATACCTCGGCGTTGCGCAAAGCGGTGGGAGCGGCGGTGCGATCGCTCAAGCAGAAGGGCGTGAAAACGCTCGCGTGGTGGCTCGCCGGGGGGGATGCGGCGGCTGCGGTGGAAGGCGCGATTCTTGGCAATTTTGAGCCGGACCGCTTAAAAACGTCTTCGAAGGAATCCAAGGCGCTTGAAAGCTTTTCTTTGCTCGTCCCGGCGACCACCGCCGAGATTCAAGCTGCCTTCGAACGCGGCAAGGCGCTCGCGGAAGCGCAAAACTTCACGCGCACTCTGGTAAATGAGCCGGCCAATCTCATGACTCCCACAATATTGGCGGACCGCGCGAGAGCGATGGCATCGGAAGCGGGCCTCGAGTGCGAAGTGCTCGATCAAGACCGAATGCGCCAGCTTGGAATGGGGTCGCTGTTGGGGGTGGCGCAGGGCAGCGCGGAACCGCCAGCTCTGATCATCGTGCGCTATAAGCCGTCAACGCCTCCGGCAACCGCCGATCACCTGGGCCTTGTCGGGAAGGGCGTGACATTCGACACCGGAGGCGTTTCGATCAAGCCCGCCGAGGGCATGGAAAAAATGAAGTACGACATGGCGGGCGGAGCAGCCGTGCTCGGCGCGATGCAGGCCATCGCCCAATTGAAACCGGCGATCCCGGTCACGGCGCTGGTTCCCGCGGTTGAGAATATGGTGGGCGCCCGGGCGCAGAGGCCTGGCGATATCGTAACTTCTCTTTCAGGCAAGACGATTGAGGTTCTGAACACGGACGCCGAAGGCCGGCTGATTCTGATTGACGCGCTGACGTACGCTCAGCGTTTAGGATGCACCCACTTGATCGACGCTGCAACGCTCACTGTCGCGATTGTAGTCGCACTGGGACACGTCAATATTGGAGCGTTTACAAACAATGACGCGCTTCTGAATCGCCTGCTGGCCGCGGCAAAGGCGGAAGGCGAGAAGACGTGGCCCATGCCGCTCGATGACGAGTACAAGGACCTGCTCAAGAGCGCGTTCGCCGATCTTGGCAACATTGGAGGACGCTGGGGCGGAGCGATCAGTGCGGCCTGGTTCTTGCGCGAATTTGCGGGAGACACTCCGTGGGTGCATTTGGATATCGCCGGAACCGCGTGGCTGGATGACGCCAAGCCTCACCTCGCCAAAGGTCCCTCGGGCGTGTGCGTGCGAACCTTCGCCAATCTGGCGATGAATTGGTAAGCCAATTTCAGAAAAATGACAGATCACGAAATCGCGTTTGAAATGGCCGTGTCGAGCATT